>SVDE01000207.1 GCA_015057955.1 Lachnospiraceae bacterium
GGCAGCTGCAAAATCTATGTGATAGCCGTAAACGGAGTGAGAAAGACCATTAGGCTCACAGTCAGGTAATGCAGGAAAAAGGCATAGGCGTATAACAAATCAAAAATACCGGCTCATCAAAAAAGTTTGGGGTTTATCCAAAAACAATTGGGGTTCAAATTTGGGGGCTCCAAATAAACTGTACCCAGTAAAATGGACACTTGGATTTTTGGGCATCCCTGTAATACAGACACGTTTTCAGGGGTGAAACCCCATCCAGTGGACACTTTACTGAAGTTATTTGTGGTAAGCTGTATCCATAACGCAAGGACTGCGGAAAGGATCAGCTAACCTATGTCAAAGAATCATTTTGCCGATGAACAGGTAGAACAGCTGCGCATGAACCATTATGTAAGGCATGTGTCCAACAGCACGGTCAGCTTTACCGAAGAATTCAAGCAGCTCTTCTACCAGAAGCGTCAGCAAGGTTATCTGGTGAACCAGATATTTACCGAATGCGGTATCGATCCGAGAATCCTCGGGGAGAAGCGGATCGAAGGCTTCTGCTATACTATCAACAAACAGTCCAAGCGTGAAGGAGGCTTCAAATCACGCCATCATGGCAGCTCCAAGCGTAAGCTCACGCACCAGCCCAAGTCAGATAACGAGACTATGGAAGTCACAGTAAAACGTCTTGAGCATGAGCTGGCATATACACGTCAGGAGGTCGAATTTTTAAAAAAACTGCAAATGGCAGATATGGAGGCTCGGAGACAATGGGAATCCAAGCACCGGCCAAAGTAAAGTTCGCCCTCATTTATGAAGCCATCAAACAAGATGACAACTTACTGAATATCTCATATATGTGCGAGATCGCCGGCGTATCCAGATCAGGATTCTATGCCTGGCTGGCAGCCGCTCCAACACGGGAGGCCCGCGAGGAGCAGGATCAGGCAGATTTCAAACTGATCATTGAAGCTTACCGGTTCCGCGGCTATGCCAAAGGTGCCAGAGGCATCCACATGAGACTCCTCCATGTAGGAGTCATCATGAACCTTAAGAAGATACGGCGTCTGATGCACAAATACGGTCTGGTATGTCCGATCCGCGGAGCCAACCCGTATCGCAGGATAGCAAAGGCAATCAAGACGAACAATGTAGCTCCTAACATCGTTGACCGTGACTTCAAGTCTCGTGGACCACGCAAGGTGCTGCTTACAGACATCACTTATCTGTTCTATTCAGATGAATGCTGCTTTCTGTCACCAATCCTGGACGCCTGTACTCATGAAGTGCTGGCATATGAGCTCAGCATATCGCTCAAGGTGGACTTCGTCATAGATGCCGTGAACCAGCTGATCGAAGAGCATGGATGCACACTCGACAATGAGACCATAGTCCATAGTGATCAAGGCTGCCACTACACCAGTTATGCCTTCATCAACAAGCTGAAGGATGCGAATTTCGTCCAGTCAATGTCCCGTAAAGGCAACTGCTGGGATAACGCTCCTCAGGAGAGCTTCTTCGGTCACATGAAGGATGATCTCAAGGCGGAGATAAAGTCATGCGAGACCTTCGAAGAGGTCAAGGCCCTCGTTGATGACTGGATCGATTACTACAACAACGACAGATACCAATGGGATCTTCTGAAGTTGTCTCCGAAAGAGTACTATGAATACCTTCAGACAGGCATCTATCCACTTCCGAAGTACGATCCAAAAAAGCGGAAGTAGAGTACTGGGGGCCAACCCCCAGACCCCTGGGGTTTAACGCATCGGTTTCTAGGAGGCAATGGAAAAGGCAGTACGCCTGCACTGCCTCCCGAAAACCCGGTACGGCGCTCGTGTCGCTCCCCAGCGTTGCACTATCCTCCGTATCCGGTAAAGTAGTTACAGTATATCTAAGCGGGTGTCAGTCGGCACCCCTAAATTCAAAGTTGTCCTTGACAAGGGGTACGCTTCAAAAGAAAACTCCAAAAAATCTTGGGGGCTGAAAATCGCTTCTAAAAACTAAGAATAACGAGGGAATCAGACATGAAAATCTGATTCCCTCGGATTCGTTTCAAGGCTTTTTCTTCTTGTACGGACCTCTCTTAATACCGGTCTTCACCTGATACTTTTCAGGAGGCAACGGTGAAGCTAACATCTGTGCATTTTTTCTCTCAGCAAACAGGAATCTGTTGCGGAGATGCTCAAAATTCCTAAAACCTCTGCCGTTGCGTTTAAGGTCTTTAGCGATACGATTCAAAGACTCCATCGGGCCGTTAGACAGACGGCTTAGGTGAGTACCATCAGCGCAATAACGCTTCATTACAATAAATGAATTTATGATCGATTCGAAGTGGTAATCCAAAGTGTCGGCAATGTTCCTGAACAAAGGAAAGCCGGAATTCCGGTACTCCTGGATCAGCTGATGAAGAGCAGGCCGTGCTCTTTTTGGGTCATTACCATAAGAATTGTTGAAGTTAATATATTTATCTTTCAGCCTGCGAAGCGATTTCAGATCAGGGTCTATCTGGAAAAGGAGGTGCTCTATCTCCGGAAGATCGAGATAATATCCGAGCTTGTAGTTGAAGCGCGGAGGAGCAGAATACCTGCGGTTATCCGGGTTGGAAAGGATCACCCACTGGAAATGCTTAACAAGATAATATTCTTTTGACGGAACGAATTTGAGTTCTCTATGGAAGTAAGCTTCGCGCTGCACATGATGCTCTTCATCACGAGTTCTGAGCTTTCTTGCGAGCTTGTTCAGGTATATTCTGAGCTGGTTGTTGATGTGTTTGATTACATGAAATGAGTCTACAACAGAGATCGCATTGGGAAAGTATTTATCTACATAGGCTATATATGGCCTGTACATATCTGACACAAGATACTTGACGCGATTCTTTTCCACTGTAGGAAGATTAGTGAAATATGGCTCAGTTATTTCCTGCCGCCTGTTAGCGATCATATCTATTGGCTCACCGGTAACGAAGTCTTGTATTACTAGAGCGTAATTGCATACTTTGGAGACTTCTACATGGACCTCGTCTATGCAGATAGCCTCAGTAAGAGGCCGTCTGTGCATGTCCACATATTTGGCGAAGGTAGTAAGGGCATAGGTATCTGAAACGTTGAACTTATGGGCGATGTATGAAGCGGTAAGGTTTGGATCTCTGAATGCATCTATGATCATAAGGTCAGTAAGCTTCGAATTGTGCTTATACTTTTCAAACAGGAGGAACTCATCAGTCTCAATGTCTCTGCAGGCAGGGTTGGTGCATTGCCAGCGGCGCTGATTTACGATAAGAACGAGCTGCAGATCATCCTGCATTATTGGGTGATTGATAGTCCGGGGATAGATGCCTTTAGAATGCATGCGGTATGAGCAAACAGGGCAGAAGTGAGGAACAAGTTTCTTCTGGATCGTTACGATACGCTGATTGCGTTCGATCCTCTGACTGACAAGCTCGACATCTGAATCTTCTAAATTAAGGAACTCTATGATATTATCCACGATAGAAATTCTCCTTTCTTTTATTGGTATTGGACACACTAATGATAAGAAAAGAGAGAAAAAGAGGGCAACACTTCAAAGTGCTGTCCTCTTGTTTCTTTTGCTGATTTCACTTTAGTCCCCTAAAGTTCGCCCCCAAATTAGATGTACGGAAAACGCATCCCCCAAATTAGATTTCATTTTTCATCAGCCCCCAAATGTTTTTGAAGACCCAAAATACCTGCGGGCAAGAAAAAACCGCAGGTATTTCTTATCTTGAGGAAGAGATTCAGTGTCCTCAAGCTGTTTTC
>SVDE01000208.1 GCA_015057955.1 Lachnospiraceae bacterium
TCCTCTTCCGTGGCCCATTTGAGGACACCGGAGACGGTCCAGCCGGAATCTTCGTCATAGGTATCCTGGCCTTTCACATCCTCCAGCATCTGATTCAAATCAGTATTTGATCCGGGCGCTGTGGAGCCTGCAGCTGATGTTCCCGTGCCGGCTTCAGCTCCTGTCGCGGCTGTTGCAGCTGTTGTATCAGATCCGGCCTTCGTTGTGTTGGACGCCTTCACGGTTGTCTCTGCCTGCGTATCCAGTGTCTGGTCATCCTGGTTCTGGGCGTTCCCGGTCTGTGCCGCGGTACCCAGATCAGAAGTGGCAGCCTTTTTTGAATGCTCTGTTTCTCCGGAAGCGGCAGGTTCTCCGAAAGAGCCCGAAGAGGCATTTTCTGTATCCTCCACTCCTGACGCTTCTTCCTTATCAGATCCACCGGATTTAGTTTCACCAGAGCTTCCTTTCTCGGCGGCATTGGTCTTCTCTGTTTTCACAGAAGATGCTGCTACGGATGCCTCTCTGGAGGAGGAAGCCTTTGCCGAAGCGGCCACACTCTTCTCAGCAGCCGCACTCTTTTGCACCGCCTTTTCTTTCACAACGATATTGCGGTTGAAGCGGTAGGCAGGGTGGTCTGTGTTTGCAGGCTCTGCATAGTAGACGGCCTTGTAGGTGTCTGCCCGAGAAGATGTGAAGGCTTTCTGATCAGCGTTTTTAGCTTCGTAGAAGGTGATCTTGATCTTCTTTTCATCAGGGATCCTGATGTTGGTGAAGTCGGTCTTCAGATCGATTTCCTTCCCGAATTCAATCTCATAGTCCTTCGCAGAGACGATCTCATCTTTGTCAAGCCGGTCTCTGACATCCTCCAGTTCAGGCAGGGAGGCGACATATTCCTCCAGCTTTTCTCTGGATGTACTGTCGTCCGCCCATGCCGCTATCGGGGCTGCGGCCACCGAAAGGGTCATGACGGCGCTCAGCACTCCGGACAGCATACGCGCTGCCCAGTGTTTCTTTTTCATTCTCGTGCTTTCCTTTCTTGTGTACATGCCTGGTTGACAGTGACATTTCATTCGCCCTTTTATGTCTTCATGCCGCGGACCTCCTTTCCGGGGAGGGTAGACTTTCTCCCCTCTACTAACCCCAAAAAATCCGGTCTCCAGGAAAGCACTTCGCAGAAAACAGACTTTTTCTGGAAAAGACGTCTTCTTGCTCCGTCTATCATGTCATCTCATCATGCCCGGGCTTCTATGCCTGCCTTTTGCTGATCGGATGATCATTCCGGTCAAAAGCATCCTCACCGTCTGGAAAAATGGTTGGTCGTAAACTTCCGGTCTGCGATGCCATAAAATTTCCTGAGCCGCCTCAAGGCCTTGCGAAGAGTGTCGCTGACACCTGCTCTGGTCAGTCCGAGCTCCTCCGCCACTTCGATATGCATCTTTCCTTCCACGACACATCTGTGCAGGACAAAGCGCTGATTGTCCGTGAGTTCTTCCAGGGCTCTGTTCAGCCTGCAGATTTCATTTTCATTCTGCTCCTCTTCCTTCTTCAGCAGAATGAGAAGGGGGTCCGATTCGCCCCTGTCGGAATCCAGGACGTTATAACGGTTTTCCTTATAACTGCCGCCGGACGCATCCCGTGAAAGCGTGTCGTAATAGGCTCTGTAATTGTTGTCGTTATGGACCAGGCGGTCCTCTCCTTCCAGAAAAGCGCGGAGCTGCCACGGCTGCTCTGCAAAGACGGTGCGTGGGATCACGTTGATCCTGCCGCAGACATCCTTCTCTTCATAATCACCACAGCTATGAAGGGGAAATACTGTTGCATCGTCTCCCCTCCGGTAGACGATGTAGCCGTTATGATAGGCAGTGATCTCGATATCCTCTCCCATCCTTTCAGATGCCACGACGAAGGTCCTCGACCGTGTAAGCTCCAGCGGTGAAGGCACCCTGTTTCTGTGTCTGCCTCTGGTCACTTTTCCTGTCAGCTCGTTTAATGTCATGTCTGCCACCTTTCTGCCTTCCGGCGCGGGCGGCCCCTGACCTGACTTTGCTGTTTTAAGCACTAAAATAAGGCCCCGGGCACACCCGTTTTTTTTGTGGGTGTGCCGAAGCCTGTATGATCCGGCGCACAGTCGTGCTGCGATCTGTCTTCTGTTGTCCTTACTCAGATATCTCACATCTCTGCTCTGCCCCGGATGCCCGGTCCCCGCAGACAGGGATCCTGTCAGGAGCAGGCAGCGATGCCTACTGGTCGTTATTTCCCTCGTTTCCGTTTTCCGGCTCAGCGCGCGGAAGTCGGGGGAGATCCTCTTCTTTCGCTCCGGCAAAGCAGAACCTGCTGTAATCCCCCATTGCATCGTAGGGAATGTCTTCTCTTGTCCATACTGTCGAAATCATCCGTTTCTCCTTTCGTGCCGCCAATAGACTTTTGTACCTGCATTCAATGCCCTGTCCCGATCCGGATTCCGAGGCTTGTCCCGGAAAGGTGTATCAAATTTGTTACACCTTTCCCGGATCCGTCTTTCTGCCCTGCAGGATCTTCCGCGGATCAGGAACTGTTCCTGACAAGTCCATCTTAAATGCATTTTGTCGCGATTCCCGGACAGGTTTTGAAGCCGGATTATGTATAAAGCATCAGTACTATGCGCCATTTCTGTATATTTCATGTTCTGATCGGCTCCTTGACGGAAATGAATGCATACGGCATACAAAAGCAGCTTCATTTTTTGAAATCGGGTCCCTTTGACAGGCATAATAATCTATGGATTCTCGATGAATTTCCTGACTGCCAGGAATCAAAATATCTAATGCATCCGGATCTGCACAAAAAGAAAGCCCGGCGACCCACATTTCTGCAGGCCGTCGGGCTTGAAGCGTTTTTTATCGATATAATATTTTCCACCTTTCCGGGGCAGCGACTGCCGCGTCTCCCACCCCGGGATCACACAAGGCCGGTCAGAATGTCAGAATCTTAAAATCATGGCGGTTCAAGTATTCATTTGCCGCCTTAATGCCGTCACAGCTCTGGGCGCGGAGAATATAGTCGAGGGCCATGTGGCGCCTGTCATCCTCATCCAGGGAAACGGATGCCCGCTTGAAAAGAAGACGGCTGATCCAGTCGGGCAGTTTGAGGACCAGACAGACCGCCGTCAGGAAATCCTCATTGCGGTATCTGACCGGACTCTCAAGCCATCGTTTGAGCGTGATTGGATTCATGCCGAGTTTATCCGCCATATCTTTCATGGAGATGCCGTTGGAGATGCGCAGGTACTGGAAGGCCTCTTCGAAGTTTCTCGGGAAGCGCTGACGGTAGAGCATTCTGGCTTCGATGTCATCCACATCGCCCAGCTTCTCCCGGTTCAGGAAATCATTTATATAAAACTTCGTCCGGGCAATATATTCGGCGTCGTAGTACATGCGTCCGAATTCATACCTGCCTAGACCCTTCTGGACAAACACCCTGACAAAGCGAAGACAGCATTCGTCCACATGGCTGTTCGCCCAGTCCGTAAGGACCAGGGGCCTCTCCCCGAACGCACCCTCCTCCTTTGTCATATCCTGCCGCACATAGCGCGCCCCGTTCCTGACGACATGGCCGTCAGCGTAGACATACTCACCCTGGTCCATGATCATACGGAGTTCCGGGTTTTTCATCATCATTTTCTGGAGCGTATTTCTGTCCACGATGAAAGTATGGGTCATTTCCCTCCAGGCGTCTGTATCAAAGGCAAATGGCTCGATCAGGGTCCTGTTGGCGTAATTCAACGA
>SVDE01000209.1 GCA_015057955.1 Lachnospiraceae bacterium
CATTTTCGTACATCTGAAACGTGATGCGAAGGGAAGGAGACATGTAGTAGAGGTAGCGGAGATGATCGGATTTGACGGGAACGAATACAGGCTGAATTACTTATATAAAACAGGACAGGACGGCATGCTGACACCGACAGGTAATGGCCTTACCGACAGAGAAAGACTTATCAGAAGTGGTCATGACAATTTATTGGCGGGTACAGCACGAGCGAGAGCGGCAGGTGAGAAGAATGACTGATTTGGGAGAATATACATTCAGCAACAAAGAGGATGTTCTGTTTTATGTCTCTTTAACAGTTCTGGGACTGGCTATCTCGTATCTTCTGTACAGAAATATCCTGTTCGCAGTTGTGATCATACCTTTTACGCGCAGGATCAAAGGCTTCGTGAAGCAAACCATTATCAGAAACAGACGAAGAAAATATATGGCTGAATTTAAAGATTTTCTGTTTATGGCATCAACATCTATAGGTTCCGGTCGTTCCATGAAGGATGCAATAGCAGAATCCATCCCGTCTCTTATAAACATATATGGAAGCAAATCCATACTTGCGGGCGATCTGACTAAGGCACATGAAAGAATGGAAAAAGGCGGCGAGAACGATGTCAGTGTATTACAGGATCTTTCCGAAGCTTCAGGATTAGAGGATGTACATGACTTTGTGACTATTTATTCGATCTGCAAAACGACCGGAGCAAGCCTGATCACTGCATTGAACAAGGCAGCGGCTGTAATAATGGAAAAGATGAGCATAGATCGTGAGATAGAAGAACTGATCAAGAGAAAGGAAAGTGAGGGGCTGGTCATATTTGCAATGCCGGTGCTGATAATCCTTTTTCTGAATCTGACATCACCTGACTACATATCTCCTTTATATGAAACGATACCCGGCAGGATCATAATGACGGCCGTAGCGGCTTCGAATATCGGGATCTACACGATAATACAGAGGATCACAAATGTCGAAATATAAAGAACTATTGCATAACAGGAAATTGATGTCCGGGATCTATGCCGTGACACTGGTGACAGCGCTTATGATACTCGCGCTTGTGATCAAAGGCCCTGAAGAGAGCGGGAAGCTTATCGTTGACAGCAATGGAAATGTGACAGGAATACACAGAAACAGCCTGAAAAGAAGTGAAAGGTATGATCTTGGTCTTGTTATCAATGATGAAAAGGAAACGATACAGAGGGACGTTACCCTTGTGCTTCAGGCAAGCGGAGCTGAAAACAACGGGACGGTGCATTCAGCTGAACCTGACAGAGACGCTGAGATAGAAGCGGAAGTAGACAGTCTGATAAGCGAAATAGAGTATTCAAAGGGAAAAAGGATACGGCTCCCGTCAAAACTGCATGACGGAACGCTGATCAGGTGGACAGGAGCAGACCAAAAAGCAGGACCCGCAGCGCTGATGATACCACTGATATATGCGGCACTTGTGATGATCATGGTCATGGATGCGGCAAAAGAAGACAAAACGGATGCTGAGGAAAGAAAAGTCATCCTGAGAGGCCTGCCCAGGTTCTGCAACCAGCTGTATCTGATGATGAATGCAGGCCTTATCCTGAGTGACGCATTTGACATAATCACAGGCAGTTATCAGGGGAGAAAGGAACAGAGTCTGAGTAGTTTTGAAAGAGACCTTGCAGGCCTCCGGGAGGAGACATGCGGACACCGCATTAGCACTGCTCAAGTGATAAACGAATACGCCGTCAGGCATGATGTAAAAGAAATGATAAGGATATCTGCAATACTCAGTGAAAACGAAAAGAGAGGGAGCGATGTCATAGAGAGCCTTGCGCGTGAAAGCAGATACTTGTGGGATGAAAGAAAGATCGTAGCCAGAGAAAGCGGAAAGGCTATAGATACTAAAATGTCATATCCACTGGGGCTGTTACTGATAGTGCTGATAGTTATAACAATAGCGCCCGCGCTTTTGAATATGTGAAAGAAAAAAGAAAAAGATGAAAAAGATACGTACAAAACTGATGCTGCTGCTTGGAAACAAGCAGGGAATGGAGATGGTACAGGTGGCCATACTGGTGGCCATAGCAGTGGCGGTAGGGATCATTTTCAAGTCGTCTATCGTAGATTTTGTGAACCGTATATTCAGTAATCTGGACGCTGCAAATTTCTAGTTATGAGAAGATGCCTGCTGAACAATAAAAGAGGCTCACAGATGACCGAGGCGGCAATATCGCTGCCTCTGATCATCCTCGCGGCAATGCTGATGATCAGGTTGTTTGTGTTTTATCTGGAGATCCTGACCACGGGTATAGAGGAACACAGGAAAGCACTTGAAGCACAGGACGCATATAGAGGAGCTATGATACGTACTTATGAGGAAGAAATAGAAGTTGATATGCTTCGCGGAGGGGTGCTGAAAAGAGATGTGAGTAAAAGACTTAAAGTGAAAGCATATCTTATAAACGAAGATCTGTTGGTGAGAAGCGGTGAGATACTTGATTGATCTTTGTCTGAATAATGTATTTGCCCGGAGATTGAAAGAAAAACGGGGCTCATCAGCGGTCATGCTTGCGATGATGTTTGTCGGGTTCTCCATCTGTATAGCCGGCGCCATAGGAGTTTGCAGAAGGATCGTTGTCAGCAGTGAATGTGATACATTCGGCAAGCTTTGGACCAAGGCGATCCTTTCCGAATATGATGTCCATCTTTTTGAAGATTATTCATTAATGGCTTACTTCGGAAATGATGATGAGGTTACAGATAAACTGAATGCTTATCTAAAATATTCAGCACAGAACAAACTGGATGCTTCAATAAAGGGCGCTAATGCTGACCTTACGGGATATGAGCTTGGAGATCCCGCCAATTTCCGAAAGGCCATAGATCTGGGATTCGCAGGAAGTGCGGTACATGAACTCATAAGCGGCAGGGGCAGAGAATTCAGAGATCTTGACGATGGAACCGGCTTTGATGAAGAAGGCAGAGTGATCAACAACAGGGTCGTTCTGGACACATTGCCATCTCATGGAGTAGGCGGAACAGTATCCGGAGATACGTTGACTGAAAAAGCAAGATCATATGGTGATGAAGAGGGCGTCCTCAGTGTTCTTAGAGGTGCGGGAGCTGATGTTCTGATGATTGAAAGACGCTTCAATAATCATGTTACCAAAGCAGATGACAAAGACCATTTATTGGTTAATGAATGGGAATACATCATAAAAGGCAGCAATGATGACGAAGAAAACTACAGGGCATGCAGAAACAGGCTTTTTATCGCCAGAAATGCTTTGAATCTTGTATCAATTTACAGCGATCCGGAAAAGATGGAACTTATCATTTCTGTTGCGGAGTCCATAACTCCCGGACCTCTGGGACTGGTAACACAAGCCATTATTGCCGAGGCCTGGGCCGCGCTTGAAACAGAGGAGGATCTTGAAGATCTGTACAGGGACAAAAGGGTCCCGATCCTGAAATCAGCCGACCAGTGGAAAACCGGACTCGGAGCTGTTCTGGATTCTTCCGAAGTCCGGAAAAAGCTCGACGATGAATCAAAAAAATTACTTGAAGAAAAGAGGGAGGAGCTGTCTGACCTGACTAATAAAACAGATACGGTAGCACAGTTCAAATACGGCCTGAATTACGATGAATACCTGATGATCATGATCATATCCCTGAACGAGAATGTAAGACTTCTGAGGATAATGGATCTCGTTCAGATCAATATGAAATACAGGTATTATAAGGACTTCAATTTGATG
>SVDE01000210.1 GCA_015057955.1 Lachnospiraceae bacterium
TTTCAGCAAGTATTCTTTTGTAAGGACGGTGCAGAATGATTTCCACCCTGCACCGGCCTTTAATACTGTATGATGGAAAACAACGGGACGATATCCTTCAAAAAACACAATGTCCTCAGTTTTTCCAGCCGGGATTCATAGGTTCCTCAGGCAAGTGTAGTAATCAACGTTTTGCCAGGGGAACGTATCCTTCAATATCCAGAAGCTCGGGAAGTTTGGTGTTTTCCTCAACGTTTACCATCCATTCAGCAAATTTTCCTTCATTTGCTGCATATACAGGCGCAAGGAATCTCTCCAGCGGGAACCAATCCAGCCATTTTTCATTAAGTCTTAAGATTTCTTGAGACTGCTCCTCAATTTCCGGATTAGTGCCTTTAACGCTGTCAATATACTGCTGACGCAGCGGTGCTACAACTTCACCTATGGCATCGCGGGTCTCCTGAGGCAGATCAAAATAGGTGTAATCGGTATCATTGATGCACTGAATGCTGGGCTCGAACATATCGCCGATGATGACGATCTTAGGAAGAACGATCTCCCAGGTAGCCTGACGTCCGGCTTCAAGCATAAATTCCTGCTGAAGCGGAGGCATGGAATTGAAAACATCCTTGTTCATGGCAACAAGATACGGAGAGCTTCCGTAACCGGTTACGGTAACATACTTCAGGAACTCCTGAGAACCGCAAAGGAAGTTCATGCCGATCGTATAGAATGCTCCTTCAACCAGACCACTTCTGGAGGCCTCATAAAGCTCTGAAGTATCCATGGAAACCGGAACTGTTCCCATTGCTTTAAGCATCTCACTGTATGTGCCTGGGACACAGCACTGCATACCTTTAATATCATCAAGCTTTGACCACTGCTTGGTAGTACAAAGCTGGTTGGCAATGATTCCCTGGCAGCTCAGCGGAACGATATTCTCAAACTCCGGCAGGTCATAGTTATTCTGCAGCCACTCCATCATGGCAGCAGTAAGAGCTGAACATGAGCTTGCCTCGAGGCAGCCTGAAGCCCAGAAAGCAGTTACCGGAAGCATGGATGTGACAGGACCTAAGTCGATCATTCCGACATCAGCGACGCCGGTCATGATACCTTCGAGCATATCCTGCTGCCCAACCAGTGTTCCGCCGGCAAACAGTTCAATATTTACATAACCAGGCATCAGGTTCTCACACGATTCTGCCAAAGCATAATACAGTGTATCTGAAATGGGGTTGCCCTCCGGCAGGAATGCTGCATATGACAGGTCAAGATTGATCCAATCTGAGGTATCTACCTTTGTGTAGTCATACCCGGCTGCTTCAGCAACAGCTTTCGGATCCGAAGGATCCGCAGGAGCTGCCGGAGCTTCGCTCTTTGCGCTGCTTGCTGCCGCAGCAGGAGCTTCACTCTTTGCACTGCTTGCTGCCGCAGCAGGAGCTTCACTCTTTGCACTGCTTGCAGCTGCTGCAGGCTTTGCAGAAGATGCTGCTGCGCTTCCTGAACCTGATCCGCCGCATGCCGCCATTGAAAGCACCATGGTCAACGCAAGTAACAATGCTAATACTTTGCTGATCTTTTTCATCTGTGTGTTCCTCTCCTTTCGTAAAATCATTATTTCCCTGTTCATTATCTTTATAATGCTCCTGTACCCTCATACAGCTTTCAGGCACAGACTGCATAATATTTACTATTTTTATACTGCCTAATACTGCCCTCATCCTTGTCTGCCTGTCTGTAAAAGATTATTTTATGAATACGGACAGGCAGACTAAACTATGATCAGCCGCATGGCGGTTCAAAATAGCTTTGTGGAGGCGAATCAGGCCCGCCGATACGGAACACTTCTCCGGTCTCCTTTCTCTTGAAAAAGATTCTTTGATTTATAGGATAATACATTGTGATAGCTTCCCTGTCGCATGCTGCAATGCAGCATCCGCAGAACCAGCACTCGTCAGGATAGATAACAACTGGCGGTTTGCCTTTTTCGGGATTAGGCATTATGGTCTGTGTACGGCATTTAGTGGTGCATTTGTTGCAGCCTATGCATTTTTCTTCATCAATCATTATCGACTGACAGGGTGCTATTGCATTAGGAGCTAAATAAGCTTTATTCATCTCATTTCTCCTCTCTTTCCATAGCAGTGCATCTTTCAAAATTCTCAAGATACGTAGGCGCATAAGGAGGCTTCAACCACCATTCGGGCTCTTTATAAGTGTTGATGATCTCACCGTCTATAACACGTGTGAACCTGGGTACATCTTCGTCAGCGCCATCCTCTTCTGCCTTGAAATTGGCAAGGCAGAGCCACAGATATACTTCACCTGTCGTAATACGATTCTCGCACTCAAGCACTCTGGCCAGTTCATGAGGATTTCGAGCAAATGTCATCTGCATCTCATGACGCTTGATGCTGTCCAGCCACATAAGTCCGTGTTTTGCGACTGTAACGCTCTTAACGTCGCCGCAGTCCTGCTGCATTACACGGTTAAGGCCCATCCAGAGCTCCTTCCAGCTTACATTTGCTTTCGGGTCTTCCATACGGTTGACCGGTCCGTAGACCCTCTTTTTCTCTTCAGCTATCTCTTCTTCGCACAGATCTCCACGCTCTGTCTGCATACAGTATTCCGCCATACGGTTTCCTGCATATCCGCCGGAAGAACCCGCGCAGGCTCCTGCCTGACGGGATTCAGCTCCTGCAGCAAACAGTCCCGGGATGCTGAGCATCTGATTCCAGTCGGTTACAGGACCTCTGAGCGTGTCCGCCTTCCAGAACGGGGCTTTGTTAGGCTCTCCCTGGAACCAGTCCTTACGATGCTCTCCGAAGTTTTCAGGACTCATATTCGGGACCTGAAGCAGATCTTTGTCTGGATTAAACCCGGCTTTGTTGAAATAGTCGTAGATGCTTATACGTGTTTTTCCTTCGTTGCCTACCATCAGTCCCCATATTCCGCGGCGTTCATCTTCCGGCATAAGAGAAAGATCAGCCCACAACGGCAGTTCATATGTTCCGTCTTTAATCTTTTCCGGATCAATGTTGGGAGAAGGACGAAGGATTCCCATGTAAGGCTGTCCCTTCCCGGGTTCGAAGCGCTCTTCCCATGTATCGATCGGATTATCGTTAGGATCGACATATGGAATCTCCACACCTTTATTATCCACGATCGAACAGCCGTGCCATGTATTGTCAGGGTTTCCGATTCCATACCACGGCCATCCAAACGGGCTGGTGTACATTGTCTGACCGAACTGCTTTTCAGCATAAAAATCAGCGCCTGCCTTCCATGCCATTGCAACACCGTCTCCGGTATCTCTCGGATCATTGCGATAACCGTTTCCAAACATCTCAGAGTTAAACGTCCAGGTACTTGTTCCCTGTGCAGAAACACCTGCCGTGGCTAGAAGCACACATTTAGCACTGAATATGTAGAACTCTCCTGTCTGTTCATTGATTCCTGTAGCTCCTACGACCTTTGCACCCTGCTTTCCTCCCTCTGTAAGCAGTTTGGTGATCATTACACGTTCATACATGGTCACATTTTCTTCTGCTTCAAGGCCGTCACGCATGACTTTTTTAATATTGTATCCGCCACGAATACGTATATGGTCTCTGGTGGGATAGTCATACGCATACATGATCTTGGTTTTATCATCCCGGAAAGGTGCTCCTTTAAACTCATCCTCTTCATCTCTGAAATGAAGTCCAAGCTTTTCCATTTCCAGCAGATTGTCCCAGGAACATTTCATCTG
>SVDE01000211.1 GCA_015057955.1 Lachnospiraceae bacterium
TTTTTTAGAAAAAAAGACCCCCATACCATTTCTGGTATGGAGGTTTGTTACTGTCATCTTAACTTAATGACATTGGCATTGTGGCAGCCCCTTTTTTGCAGCCTGCTAAGCAGGATTGAATTGAAACACTAATAATGGTAAAATTTCCTTGCGTCCGTTCAGAGATGAGTGTGCCTTCCGGGTGCATTGCCCGCGACTCTTTTTTCCTTATGACCAGTGCGGAGTTAATCGCGGGGCAGCGGACGCATTAATTATAGTCAGGCACAGGGGGCTTTATCATGAAAGAGAAGAAATACTCATATTTTGCGCACAAGGAATGTGAATACTTCCCATGCCATGAAGGGGCAGACCCTGATAATTTCAACTGCCTGTTCTGCTGGTGCCCGTTCTACCTGCTCGGAGATAAATGCGGCGGAAACTTTGTTTACAATAAAAAAGGGATAAAGGACTGTACCGGATGCATGTACCCCCACAAGAGGGAAAACTATGATGAAATATGCGAAAGATACAGTGAGATCCGCAAAGCCATGTCCCGGCAGGATTGATATTTTAATGGAAGAAGGTAAAAAATGAAAAGAATAATCAGTCTGATCCTAATATTTGTCATGGCCACGTCCCTCGCAGCCTGTGCTTCAGGGCAGGGCAGCGCCGGAAAAGGCAAGATCACAGTCACTGACATGGCAGGCAGAGAAATAACTCTGGATGAACCTGCACAGCGCGTCGTCGCGCTTACCGCAGCAGACTGCGAGATCCTTTATGCGATCGGTGCCGGAGACACTCTGGTCGGCCGCGGAGAATTCTGTGACTGGCCCGCAGAGGTTCTTGAGGTTCCGTCAGTTGAATCCGGATATGAGACAAATATTGAACAGATAATCGGACTTGAGCCGCAGGTCGTTCTCATGGGAACAATGGCTCAGACCGAAGAACAGGTAAATGCGCTTGAAGAAGCCGGCATAAAGGTAGTCGTCAGTGATGCCCAGAACATTGAAGGTACATATACTGCCATCGAGATGATCGGCAAGCTCATGGGCAAGGAAGAGAACGCAAAAAAGATCATAGATGACATGAAGGCCACTTTCGATGCCATAAGCGCTGATGCTGAAAAGATCAAGGGAAGTGTATATTTTGAGGTGTCTCCTCTTGAGTACGGCCTTTGGGCTGCAGGCAAGGGAACATTCATGGACGAGATAGCAACTATGATGGGACTTGAAAACATATTTGCCGATGTAGACGGCTGGGCTGAAGTCTCGGAGGAGCAGATAATCGAAAGAGATCCCGATTACATCGTAACCATAACAATGTATTTCGGAGAAGGCCCGACACCTGTGGACGAGATAATGGGCAGAGCCGGATGGGATGGCATAAAGGCTGTCAAGAACGGCTGTATTCTCAATCTGCAGAATAATGAGCTTTCAAGACCGGGTCCGAGGCTTGCTGAAGGAGCCCAGGCTCTCTATGATTTCATAACAGGTTCCGCCCAGGAACTTGATAATGCTGCATAATGAAAAAAAACGGAGGTTTCACCTTAGCTGAATATCTGATATTTACGGTATTGCTGCTTGCGGTGATGCTCCTTTGCATCTGCGCCGGCAGTGTGTCCATACCTTTGGGCGAGACCTTCAAAACAATAATAAATGCTATTAAAAACACATCGGAAGGAGGAAGCTATGAGAGCATCCTCCTTCCTGTACGCATTCCCAGGGTTTTCTGTGTGGCGCTGGCCGGTGCGTCCCTGTCTCTTTCAGGCGCATCGATGCAGGGCCTTCTGAAGAACCCTCTTGCCGACGGCTCAACGCTGGGCGTCTCCTCAGGAGCTTCTTTGGGAGCCGTCATTTCGATCGCTTTCGGAATTACCATACCGGGACTTCCGTTTTCAGGAACCATGATCATGGCGATCATATTTGCATTCCTGTCACTCGTCCTGATCCTTGCTTTTGCATACCGGCTTGACAGTTCTCTTTCAACAAACACGATCATCCTCATGGGTGTTGTATTTTCGATGTTCGCGAGCAGCCTGTTCTCGCTGGTCATAACATTTGCGGGTGAGAAGGTGAAGTCCATTACTTTCTGGACGCTCGGGTCGCTCCGCGGCAGCAGCTACCGCAACGCTCTTGTCCTGCTGATCGCTCTTGTGATATTTGGAGGGATACTTCTCAGCAAGGCGACAGAATTGAATGCTTTCGCGGTCGGTGAGGACAATGCCCGAAGCATAGGCGTAAATGTATTCAGGACCAGACTGATCGTGCTCATCAGTATAAGCGTACTCATCGGCGTATGTGTGTCGATAGGCGGAACCATCGGATTTGTAGGCCTCGTGACTCCGCACATTCTGAGAAGGATCATGGGTCCGGACCACAGGAAACTGCTTCCTGCTTCCGTATTTGCCGGGGCTATCTTCCTGCTGCTGTCAGACCTTGTATCCCGTGTGATCTTAAGACCGAGGGAGCTGCCTATCGGTGTCATCACATCCCTTATCGGCACGGTTGTTTTCATATGGATATTCTTCTCATCCAGAAAGAAGGCCAGCTCATGATAAGCGTTAGGGATCTGACAGTAAAATACGGCGATGCCGTGATAATAGAGAACATCACTTTCGATGTGCCCACCGGCAGCTGGACTATGATAGTTGGACCGAACGGTGCCGGTAAATCAACGATCGTAAAAGCTATGGCGCAGAGCATCCCCTACACGGGAGCGGTGCTCATAGACGGGGAAGACGCATCTAAAATGAACAGCCGCGCGCTTGCCCGAAAGGTTGGGGTCCTTTCGCAGGGCCACTATGTCGGATACGGCTTTACCGCCGAAGAGGTGATAAGGCTTGGCGGCTACAGCCGCAGGGGCAGGAGCTTCTTCAAAAAGCAGAATGAAGAAAACGAATCTTTTGAGGATCTGTTTGAGCAGGCTGTTGAGAAGACCGGAATGGCTCCGTATCTTAAGCAGAGCGTTCTTAAGCTGTCCGGCGGCGAACTTCAGCGAACCTTTCTCGCTCAGCTGTTTGCCCAGGATCCGGAGATACTCATACTTGATGAGCCTACAAACCATCTTGACATCATCTATCAGAAACAGATCATGGAAATGGTCGATAACTGGAGAAAAGAACGCGGAAGGACTGTCGTATCGGTCGTGCATGACCTGAGCCTTGCGAAGATGTTTGGCACGGATGTGCTGGTAACATCCCACGGCAGTCTTGTAAAGACCGGTCCGGTTTCCGAGGTGCTGACGTCGGATATCCTTGATCCGGTGTACGGCATGGACGTAGCCGCCTGGATCCGCTCCATGGCCGGCATGTGGGAAAACTGAGGTTTGTGGCTGGCTTTTAAGAGAAAGACATTCCGAATCTTCGATTTTTAGAAATTGGAATGCCCAGGTTTGTGCCAGAGGCATTCCGAATCTTCGATTTTTAGAAATTGGAATGCCCAGGTTTGTGCCAGAGGCATTCCAAATCTCTGATTTTTAGAAATTGGAATGTCTGGATTTGGGAGAAGGGCATTCCCAAACCGCAGAAACGCCCAACCGGAATGCCCGGCCAGAAAAACAGGGCATTCCCAAATCGCGGAAACGCCCAACCGGAATGCCCATCCAGAAAAACAGGACATTCCCAAACCGCGGAAACGCCCAACCGGAATGCCCATCCAGAAAAACAGGGCATTCCCAAACCGCGGAAACGCCCAACCGGAATGCCCATCCAGAAAAACAGGGCATTCCCAAACCGCGGAAACGCCC
>SVDE01000065.1 GCA_015057955.1 Lachnospiraceae bacterium
ACGGGCGTGGGAATGGATAAAGCAGAAAAATGGTTTTTGGAAAAGACCGGTAAAACGGAATGAATAAGGGGCCAAACAGCCCCTTATGTTTTTATTAGAATCCTTTAAGCGAAGTGAGCATGCCCGGAGTTCTCTCGCAGAAAGATATGACTCTTTCCACATCACTTTCCCGGGTCAGGTCTTCTGCCTTTATCTCACTGTTCCCGAAATGCATGGTGAGCTCGCTCCCTCTTTCGAATCTTGGCCAGTAGGGAAGGGCAGTTCCGTTCGGATCACCGTATTTCGCAAAATTGGTCCAGTATTTTCGAAGTATTCCGGCAAGTTCATAATCATATACATCGAAACGGTCGTCTTTCTTGCGCAGAGTCCCGAAGATATATGCCAGTTCGGCTGCATGAGGAGTGTCTGCTCCGAAAGGCGGCGCTCCGTGTGTATAGTACTTGATGTCAACAGGCGGCTGGGTTCTGTCAAAGTAGTATGAGTAGATACCTGTGCGTCCTTCATGGATATTGCGGCGTCCCCATGCGATGGAAGGGGAAAGGGCAAATCCCTTAAAGTATCCGTTATTACCTTCAAGCTGAGAGCGGACCTTCCTTGAGAACATCCATGAATCACCGGCTACTGATCCGCACATGATATCCACATTATGGAATCTGCCGTTATAGATGCTGACTCCGGGTACCTCAGTAAGCGCATATCCGTCAATGAATGGCTGGAAATACTGGAGATCCCCGTCAGCCATCATTTCTCTTACACCTTTGAGCATGACTTCGATTATCTCTGATGCGTCTTTTTGCATTATTTCTTCATATGTCCATCCGACATGCTTCAGAGTATTTACACACATTTCGGTAAACTCTCCTGAAGGTCTGACAAGGTCTCCTTCGCTTAAGCCTCCGCCTGAGTGGACAACAGCTCTTTTAAACAGCCCTTCGGTGAGCGGAGAAGTAAGGAGCATCCTGACAGACATGCCTCCTGCGCTCTGACCGAATATCATGATGTTATCCGGATTGCCGCCGAAACTGCGTATGTTTTCCTTCACCCATTTAAGAGCTGCTATCTGGTCGAGAATGCCGCAGCACTTCGGGCCGCCATTTTCATTTTCCAGTTCGGGAGTATTGAAAAATCCGAAAATATTAACTCTGTAATTGATAGTGACCAGGATGCAGCCTTCCGCGCAGATAGCCTCTCCGTCATATGTGGATTCATTTGAAGCGCCCCATGTAAAGGCACCGCCATATATCCAGAACATGACAGGAAGATTTGCTTCAGACGACAGATCCGGGGTCCAGATGTTCAGATAGAGGCAGTCTTCACTTATCGGATAAGTTCCGCCATGAAACATCGGCTGCATTGGTGCAGGGCGAAACTCTGTGCAGGAAAGCGCGTCTTCCCAGGGTTCATGTTCAACGGGAGGATGAAACCTTAGTTTCCCGACAGGAGGTGCAGCATAGGGGATCCCTTTAAATATGCAGCATCCATCTGCTGCATAGCCTTTTATGTCACCTTTAGTTGTATGGACAAGTACTTCAGACATGTTATTCACCTTTCTATGACAAGAGGCGGATGATGACCCATCCGCCTCCTGCTTTGAATTTAAAAAAATTGTTACTGCAGCAGATCCGGGTTAAGTTCTTTGACTCTGCAGCATGATACAAAGTGTCCGGGAAGAACCTCTTCGAGCACCTGAGGCTGAGCACAGCTTTCAGTTGCATACGGGCAGCGGGGAGCAAATCTGCATCCCGGTTTGGGATTGATCGGATTGGAAAGCTCACCCTTGAGCGCAATCCTCTGCTGAGGAGTATGGACATCTACCGAAGGAATGGCGGAGAGAAGAGCCTTGGTATACGGATGAAGCGTCTTCTCAAACAGTTCCTCGGCAGGACTTGTCTCAACCAGCTGTCCAAGATACATAACAGAGATGTCCTTGGAGATGAACCGTACGACTGAAAGATCATGAGTTACGAACATGTATGTGAGCTTGTATTCGTCCTGCAGATCCTGAAGCAGGTTAAGCACCTGTGCCTGGATACTTACATCAAGAGCGGAGACCGGCTCATCGCATACGATGAACTTAGGCTCCATAGCAAGTGCACGTCCGACAGCAACTCTCTGGCGGCGTCCGCCGTCCATCTCATGAGGGTAGGCCATACGAAGACGCCTTGCGATTCCTACCATGTCCATTAACTTGATAACTTCTTTTTCAAGATCGGAACGTTTAAATCTTCCTGAGATCCTAAGCGGTTCCCTAAGTGTATCTTCTACAGTAAACCTCGGGTTAAGTGAAGAGAAGGGATCTTGGAAAATGATCTGCATGTCCTGACGAAGCTTTGCAAGCTTTCTGGAATTGACTTTGGTTATGTCTTCCCCCTGATAAAAGATCTGGCCTGCAGTAGGTTCCTGGAGATGTATGATGGTACGTCCGAGTGTGGATTTACCGCATCCGGACTCACCGACAACGCCCATGGTGGTTCCTTCTTCAAAATTCATTGTGATGTCATCGACAGCATGAAGCTGACCGCCGGGGGTATTAAAATATTTTTTAAGCCCTTTAATTTCAACAAGTGCCATCTATATCAACCCTCCTTTGTCTCTTCATTTGTCTCATCAGTTCTGACAAGATTGCCTGCGTGGATGCATCTGCATGCGTGCGTGCCGCCGATGTTTTTAAGCTCCGGTATATCCTGAGTGCACTCTTCAGTAGCATAAGGACAGCGTGGATGGAACTTGCAGCCACCAGGCAGATTTGAAGGATTCGGCATCATTCCGGCAATTGGATGAAGCCTCTTCTCGCCTTTTTTGACCATGTTCGGAAGTGATCCGAAAAGTCCGAGAGTATACGGATGAGACGGATGGTCAAATATCTCATATTTGTCACCGGATTCAACGATCTCGCCTGCATATATGACTGCCACGTCATCGCATGTCTGGGCAACAACACCCAGATCATGAGTAATGAGCAGCATTGATGTTTCCTGCTTTTTCTGCAGATCCTTGATAAGTTCAAGAACCTGAGCCTGGATCGTAACATCCAGGGCAGTAGTGGGCTCATCAGCCAGGATCAGCTGGGGATTGCAGGCAAGCGCAATGGCTATGACAACACGCTGCTTCATTCCGCCCGAGAACTGATGCGGGTATTCTGTAAATCTCTCGCTCGGAATACCTACCAGCTCAAGCATCTGCTTGGCCTTTTTTATTGAATCAACTTTGCTGAGGTTTTCATGCAGGGCAATGCCGTCCGCGATCTGTGCGCCTACAGTCATTGTAGGGTTAAGTGCAGTCATCGGGTCCTGGAAGATCATCGAGATCTCCTCACCCTGTATGTGGCTCATCTCTTTTTCGTTTAATTTAGTGATCTCCTGGCCTTCGTAATAGATCTCGCCGCTCTTAAGCTTTGCAGGCGGAACAGGAAGGATACCTATGATAGACTTTGCTATTGTTGTCTTTCCTGCGCCTGTTTCACCAACGAGTCCGAGAGTCTTTCCTTTTTTAATGTCAAATGAGACACCGTTAACCGCATGTATGATCTTCTTATCGGAAGTATATTCGACATAAAGATCCTTGACGGAAAGCAGGATGTCATTGTTTTCGTTATTGTTTAATTCACTCATTTTCACATCCTCCTTTCCTTAATTCTTGAGCTTGGGATCCATGGCATCCCTGAGACCGTCTCCGAACAGGTTCATTGCAAGCACCAGGATGGCGATCGCAAGACCGGGGAAGAGCAGCTGATAAGGATAATGCCTGATGTAACCCTTTGCTGCCGAAAGCATGGCGCCCCATTCAGGTGGAGGAGGCTGTACGCCCAGACCTATGTAGCTTAAGGATGCTGCCATGGTGATCGTATTTCCGACACCCATTGTAGTTGCAACGATAAGCGGTGAAATGGTATTCGGCAGGATGTGTTTGAACATGATGGTTGCCTTTGAACAGTTTTCAGCCTGGGCGGCTTCAACATATTCGAGCTTTCTCTGATTCAGGAACTGTGCCCTCAGCATTCGGCAGACAAATGGTATTCGTCCGATACTTAGGGCTATTATGGTAAATACCAGTCCGTTTCCGAGTGCGGAAGAAATTGCAACTGCAAGGAGCATGCCGGGGATAGCCTGCATAACGTCGCAGAGTCGCATGATGACTTCCTCGACCCATCCGCCAAAGAAACCGGCAACGCATCCGAGTATGATACCGATTATCAGACCGACGACACATGCTCCGAGTCCGAGGAGCAGAGTATATCTGGTTCCGACAAGAAGACGGCTTAATATGTCCCTTCCAACATCATCTGTTCCAAGAATATGTACGGCTGAAGGAAGCTGATTCTTTTCGGATACGACCATCTCCGCGTAATCATATGGAGCGATCATAGGTCCTATTATCGCGATGATGACCAGAATGATAAATATGATCAGGCCTATCATTGCGGTCTTGCTTCTGGTAAGACGCTTTAATACCTCAAGAAACTGGCTTTGCTTTTTGGCTTCT
This sequence comes from Lachnospiraceae bacterium, assembly GCA_015057955.1. GTDB lineage: Bacteria > Bacillota > Clostridia > Lachnospirales > Lachnospiraceae > RGIG5612. The sequence continues at coordinate 4,483 of SVDE01000065.1, forward strand.
TCCTGCTCATCCGGCTCCATAATGCCGGCGAACTGAAGCCTGTCATGCATTTCAGATCTCATTTAAGCAGCCTCCTTTCCTCTGGTATTGTATTTGGCCCTTTTTTTCTTTAACCTGCCTCCGCGTGCATACTGCGCCTTGATACGCGGATCGATGAATGCGAACGCAAGGTCTACAAGCAGCATGATAAGGCTGAACAGGATCGAAAGTATGACAACGCTGGACCTGACAATTGGACGGTCACGTGTTGCGATACCCTGCTGAAGGTACATGCCGACTCCCGGTATGGAGAAGACTGTTTCAATGATCAGAGTACCTCCGAGTGATGTTCCAAACGCATTTCCAAGTGTCTGGACAATAGGGATAAGGCCGTTGGGCAGAGCATACTTGTAAATGATAGTCCGGCGCGGAAGTCCCTTCGCCCTTGCTGTATCTATATAGTCTGAACGGATGACCTCAAGCATGGATGAACGTGCCTGCCTTGCCATCTGGGCGAGAACGCCTAAGGAACCGCATATTACAGGAAGTATCCATCCCTGCCACTGTTCGACTCCGTATACAGGGAGCCATTTGAGGCGTACACCGAAGAGAAGCATCAGCATGAGCGCGAGCCAGAACGACGGGATTGAAACACCGGCCAGCGCAATGACCATGGTAAGCTGGTCACCAAACTTGTTGTGGTGGGTAGCTGCAAAAATACCGAGCGGGACACCGAGAAGGACCTGGATGACCATTGCGGCGATCGCAAATATCATTGTCTTAGGTAGTCGGGCCCCCAATTCGGCAGAAACACTCTTGCTGTTTATCCAGGAAGTGCCAAGGTCAAATCTGATGAATGTGTCATATAAATATCTGCCAAGCTGTACGATATATGGCTGGTCAAGGCCAAGCTGCTCGTGCAGGGCATCTTTCTGTTCCTGCGTGACCTGAGCTCCGAGAATGATCTCGGCAGGGTCACCTGGAACAAAATACATCAATGTGAAGATTACGATCGCCACCGCGATCACAACCGGGATCAGCATGAGTATTCTTTTTATAAAATATCTGATCATGGAATAACCCCTTTTTCGTTTGCTTCATTATTATAGAAAAGTGCCGCCGCTCTGTAAGTCAGTGCGGCGGCACCGTTTACCCCTTAGGAGTCAATGGATGATATCAGTCTGATATCAGTATTTTACACTCCAGTCATAGTGCATAGCTGTGATAGCAACTGAGTTCTTTGCACCAAGAACGTATTTGTCGATCAGTTTGGAACCTGCCCAGTATGCAGCACCGCAGATGTATGATACATAGTAGCAGTTCTCATCAAGATAATCCTGAACAGCAGTGCAGTGCTCCTCTGAAAGATCACCCATTGCATCTTCTACAAGATCCCAGAGATGAGTGTCGCCTGAGAACATTGCATCATCGCCTGTAGTACGGTCATAACCGTCAAGAACAAGATGCCAGTTGTAAAGGATGTATGTCTTGTTGGAAAGACCGTTATCGATGAAGAGATCGAAGTTGTTCTTGTCCTGCTTGATGGTTCCGTATGTTGCGCTGTCATAACTTGTCAGTGTGCAGCAGTCTTTGTTGCCTGTAAGCTCTATAAGGGCAGCCTGAACAACCTGAGCATATTTTTCCATTGCAGCGATCTGTGAAGAGTAGATAAGATCTACCTTGAGATCGGAAGCAGCGGTTCCGCTTGACTTGAGATAGTCATCGAAATAGCCCTTTGCAGCTGTAGGATCTTTCTCAAAGTATTTTCTGCCATCCCATGACTTCTGGTAACCCATCTGGTAATCCATTGCAAATGCGTTCAGGGTCCAGCCGTCACCGTCATAGCATGCATCAAGAAGATCCTGAGCAGAGATGCTGTAAGCAAGTGCCTTACGAAGGTTGACATCGTGGAACGGAGATACATCACTGCAGTTGAATGCAAGTGAAAGGATGTTGTCCGGATACTGATGAACTGTGTAGTTGTCATCAGATGAATAGAACGGGATATCAATAACAGCAACGTTTGTATTGATATCGATGTCGCCGTTCTCAAGAGCTATGGCCATTGTGTTCTGGTCAGAAATGAACTCGAAACGGACGGTCTTTACATTGTTTGTGTCGGAAGTAGGAATGTATCCTGCATCGATATCCTTGCTGTCATTTGCAGCCTGGTTCCAATACTCTTTGTCGTTAAGGGTAACAACACAGTTGGATCCGGGTACGTAAGACTCAAGGACATAACCGGTAGTTCCTACAGGAGTGGTAGCCATTCCGTCAGGAGAAGCTTCAAAAGCAGCCTGGGTTACCATGTTGACTGTGGTAAGGATCTCATCAAAGTCACCGATTCCGAGGGTATCAGAAGTGATGGCCTTGATGGTGTAATCATCGATAACTTCCCACTCGAGAAGTCCTGAAATGTTGGAAGCAGCAGGGCTGTTGGTCTTGAACTGATCCCAGCAGAAAGCAACGTCATTAGCTGTGAAATGATTGCCTGCTGTATCATAGATGTTTTCATAAATATGAACTTCATACTCAGTAGGGCTGATCTCATCATAATGATCCATCAGAGCGTGATAATGAGTGATATCGCCGGTCTCAGGATCACGAACGTCTGAAAGAAGTGTCTGATAGAGCATGGGCCATACGTGACGTCCGCCCTGTGAGAATCCGGGCCAGGGATAGAATGTGCCGGGGTCAGCAACGATACCGACTACAACTTCCTTGGGAGCGTCTTTGTAAGGATCTTCTGTCTCAGCTTCGGTGGTCTCTTCTGCGGGTGCAGTTGTTTCGTCACCGCCTGCAGGAGCTGCCGTGGTCTCTGCGGGTGCAGCTGTTGTTGCAGGTGCAGCAGAGCCGCCGCCACAGGCTGCAAGAGAGAGAACCATTACAAAAGATAAGATCAATGCAACAATTTTTTTCATCTTTCTCCTCCTAAAAAATGATTGTTTTTTATTCAAACTGCTCATATTTATGTGACATTTTATCGGAAAATAGCACAAAATGTCACAATGAACCTGTTTAACAAAATTTTATCTGTGGCAAAACTTGTTGTCAATAAAGCGCTCTATGACAATTATTAATGCCTTCATAATTTATATTTATACGGTTTTCCTGAATAACATCTGAGCGAAATCCTTGTATTCGCGCCTCTGTACATTTATGTCATGAATGAATCCGGGATAAACCCTGCGCATGTATGAAGGAGCATTTTCAGCGCCCTGATTTCGCAGGAATTCATCATCCTCCAGGAATTCAGGGAAATTGCCGTCTTTATCGCCCATGCATCTGTAGAACAGGGCATAATTTTCGCTGATGTAATCACCGGTAAGATCAAACAGATACGGATTCTTTTCATACTCCATGTGGGAGTCTCTGCGTCTTATGTATCCGCTCAATATACCCAGCCAGCCGAAGAGTTCGGGATGTCTTGCGCCCATATAAGTGGTTTCCATTGAGCCCAGTGAGAAGCCGGCAAATCCCCTGTGCCATTTGTCCGCTTTTGTGCGGAAACGGCTGTCTATGAACGGAACACAGTCATTGACTATGGTTTTTTCAAAGCCCTCAAAGTTGTCTACTGCTTCGAGCTCGTGGGGCAGTTGCATCATCGGATCATTTGTGACCACTATGAACGGTTCTATCTTTCCATCAGCGATCATGTTGTCCATGATGTAGGGGACCTTGGTTCCGTACATCCATGTAAGCTCTGAACCCAGGGCTCCGTCCTGCAGGTAGAGTACAGGGTATTTTCCGCCATCATGATAAGAAGGGGGAAGATATACCATGCATCTCATCCATTCGCCAAGGGCATGAGAATAATATATCTCTTTTGAAAGTGATCCGTGAGGGACATCTCTGATCAGTATCTCCGGAACTTCAGGATCAGGGATCTCAATGAAGTTAGTGAAAGCCTGACCTCCTGTGAGGACAGGAAGCTTGGTATTGATGACAGCTGTTCCATCCATGTAGAAGATCACTTTTCTGAATCCGACATATTTCGGATCATATTTAAAAACTCCCTCAAAAACTCCGTCCGGACGCTTTGTCATGTCCACGCGAAGAAGCTGCTGATAAGTGCCGAGGGTGAAATACATCTCCTTTGCTTCAGGCGCGTAATATCTCAGAGTGAGATTTCCTTCATCATCAAATTCATCCATTGGGACAGGGTATCCGCTCAAAGGATCCGGCGGCCCCATCTTGACCTTCCTGGTCTGTTCAAGCCTCAGGTCCCTGAACCTGGTGAATCCCATCGCGCATTCGCTGAGTGCTTTGTTTTTCAGGTATTCTTTTTGGAACATTTCAGTTTCCTCCTATATGTTATGTAATAATATCAGCAACACTTATCAAGCAGTCCGCTTCGTTTCATGGCCTCACATGCTTCGAGCAGGAAAGGCCTGCGCCTGTTGAGAGCTATCCTTATATATCCCTTTCCGCAGCTTCCGAATGCACTGCCCGGTGTTACGAGCACATGTGCCTTTTCAAGAAGTTCAAGAGCAAATGCGCGGTCATCCTTTATGTGTTCAGGCAGTTTTACCCACATGAATGGCGTTCCCCTGCATGGAGCGCACTTAAGCCCGGTTCCTCCAAGTGCCTCAAGCATGGTATCCCGTCTGTATTCAAACAGGCTGATCGTTTCCTCAACTGCTGACTGATCCGACGTGAGAGCGGCGATAATGCCGTACTGCACGGGATAGAATGATCCTTTTGATGTGCATGCCTTAAGTGATGCACATGCGGATATGATCTCTTTGTTCCCTACAATGAAAGCAGCCTTAAGTCCATATGCTGAATAAGATGAGGACAGGGAATTGATCTCCGCTCCGATCTCCTTTGCACCATCAAAATAAAGAAAACTTTTCCCGGTAATCCCGTCATATGAGATGTCGCTGTATGAATTGTCATGTATTACGGCAATGTTGTTCTTCGAAGCAAAACCGATGAGCTCCTCGTAAAAACTGTCAGGAGCCGTAGCGGAGGTGGGATCGTTCGGATATGAGATGATCATGGCTTTGGCAGATGCCGCATCGGAAGGACTGATGTCTGAAAGGACCGGAAGAAAATCATTTTCCTCACTTAAAGGCATGAATACCGGTACGCAGCCGGAAAGCCTGAGTATTGAAAGATAGTAGGGACTGCACGGATCGGTCAAAAGAACTTTGTCACCCGGGTCGGTAAGAACATTCAGCAGACAGAAAAGAGCATCTTCCTTCCCCTCAGCGCTCATGATCTCATCTGCCGGGTCCAGAGTTACTGAATATCTGGTGTGGTACCATGAAAAAACGGCATCCCGCAGCTGAGGCATGTCTGTGAGAGAGTAAGAATAATTCCATGCTTTCGTAGCAGATCCGGAAACCGATTCGCGTATGTCCAGTGACGGAGGCATGTCCGGCATTTCAATACTGAAGTCATAGATATTAAAGCCCTGTGATTCCAGCACAGATCTTTTTTCAGCCAGCTCCTTAAAAATGCCGCAGCCTGCAATGCTGCTGCGGACGGATACAGGGATCTTCATTGACTAATCCTCCATGTATTTCTTCATAATATTATAAAGTATATGAAAAATGCCGGTATTAAATATTTTTTATGCGAATATAACCAACGGTAATAAAAGTATAATGAATTTAAATTAGACTTTAAATGCTTATCCCGATATATTTAGGCTAAGATCAACGGATTGATGCATTCGCATTATTCCAATATTATAAGAGATATTTATAGAGAGGAGCAGATATAATGAAAATAGGCAGATTCGTAGTTGACGGCCACATTCACTGCGGGAAAAAGGATGTTACCGCCAAAGACAGCAGAGTATCAGGATTTAACCAGGAAGTTGAATCAGTAGACAATTCAAAAGAAGCTCTTTATGACATGCAGGTATACGGAGTTGACATGGGAATACTTCTTCCCAGCTTCAACGGAACACATTCTGACCATTATGCTCAGATCTGTGCAGATCATCCGGACAAATTCCGTACATGCGCAGTAGAGACAGAACTCCGTCTTGATGCAATGAAAGGCATCAGGAAATGGAACATCGATGATGCAATCAAGGAGCTTGAAGGATATTTCACAGGCCCTTACAAGGAGTTCTTTGTAGGTATCGGCGAGTTCTCACCCGGATCACTCGGATGCGTACGTGACATGCCGACAAAGCAGGAGCGTTTCACAGAATGGTGCAAGACAGCGGAATTCTGTATTGAATATGACATTCCATGCTATTTCCACGAGTTCTCTTCATTCAATCTTGAAGATCCTCTGACAATGATGGCTTGCCTTTGCTCAAAATACCCCAAGTTCAAGCTGATCATCGCACATGGCGGCGGCAGCAAGGCCAAAGATATCGAGAAGGCGGTTGACATGGCTGCACGTTTCGAGAATGTCTATCTTGAGACCGGTTACTGGAAAGCAGAGTACTACGAGTTTGCGCTCAGAGAAGAAGACCTTGGCGCTGCAAAGCTCATCTGGGGCGGCGGTGACACAGGATCACATCTCTGGTATCCGCAGATCACTTTCGGCACAAAGATGTCTGAAAGCAATAAGTTCTCATACAACAGAAACAACTGGATCTGGGGACAGACAAAAGCAACTAACTATCAGCCTGACTGGCTCGGATGGGCAACTCACCAGGCACACAGGCTTAAAGACCTTAACCTGTGCACACAGGATGAGATCAACCTGATCGTCGGAGGAAATGCGGCAAGACTTTATAAGCTTCCTGTTCCTGACGGATGTACATTCGCATCCAACAGGCCTGACCTTAATATCATGCCGCCCGAGATCCTGAACTCTGTTGATCCCAAGGCAAGAGACGGATTCCCCTGGCCTGACGGACAGTATATCGGCGGAACACATACACTGATCTTCTGATCGATCAGATCTTTTATACTCCTTTAAAAAAGACCGGGTGTGCCAATTAGCACATCCGGTCTTTGCTTAACTATGATCTGTTTCTGTACTCAGAAGGAGTGCAGCCTACATACTTTTTAAAATTCCTTGTGAATGTAACATTATTGCAGTAACCTGCCTGCGCGGAAATCTCACTTTGGTTCAGATTTGTAGTTGACAGAAGATCCTTGGCTTTATTGATACGGTAAAGATTGATGTATTCAACCATCGTCATGCCGGTGGTTTCCTTGAATCTCTTTGAAAGGTGCTGAACACTGACGCCGACATGCTCTGCGATCTCCGGCACAGACAGCATGTCGTTGGAGATCTGTTCAGTAATATAATCCTGGGCTTTTTCCACGATGGAGTCAGCAATATCAACAGACTGGAGTATGAAGAATTCTTCATGTGCGGTCTGGCTGAGAGCTGCAATAGAGTCAGCCTGGCTTAGTCTGTCGTGGAATGTACGGACCTCTTCTTCGGAAAGATGGCCCGGCAATGGCGTTTCGTGCAGAATATTGATAATGCACTGAAGCCTTTCATTTGCCATGCTGAAATTTTGTCTCAGCGGAGCAACATGCTCTTCGAGCATCGTGTCTACCATGCCCGGAACCAGATCATATTTACCGAGCAGAAGTGTTCCGGAAAGGATCTGAAGCTGTTTGAGATATTTGTCTTTTATAAGGAAAGTGGGGGAGTTCTTCATGTCATCCGCGGAAACAAAGCGTACATTGCTGTCAATTGCACGTACAAAACGGAAGAGATCAAGAGTCTCCTGGAATGCCTTTGGTATGTCATTGATATTGGTGACGGCTGCTGACAAAGAGCATTTAAAAACTATTCCGTAATCTTTTTCCATAAGAGTTCTTACATGGCGTACGATTACATGTATGTCTTCAGCTTTCAGATCTTTGTCATAAACATTCAGGATGCCGCATACATCGCCATTCTTCTGAGGAAAGCAAACCGCTTTGAAACGCCCTTCAGCAAAACCGTTCATTGATGTCTCTGTGATGATACAGGTCAGGTCTCTGCGGTGTGCCGGGTTCATTATGCCTTCTTCGGAATAATGAAAACGTATCATGTAATAACATAATGCAGAGGAGTCTATATCCATTGCGGCAGCTTCGGCACCATCAATTGAAGCAGATGAATAATCCATGGCAAGTTTTTCAAGATTGCTGTATTTCTGCTGTTCAGAGAAAGCCTGATGCTCCTCTTTGTAGTTTTCCAGAGCATTCCTGATCGAGGCAAATATGGTAGCAAGATCGTCGTTGCTGGAAACCGGCTGCGGGAGTTCGCTGATAAGAGATGAGAAAAATTCTTTCTCTCTGCGGTTTGAATTTCTGATATGGATGGCCGCAAAGATAAGTACGACCAGAAAATATAAAGCGAAAGCTATGATGATAATATAAAGCGGTCTCAAAAAGTCGCTTCGTTTTAATGCAACAAGATAATCATAGTGTTCATCTTCCGCTGAAAAGATCTCCACAGGGCTTCCTACAAGCCGGGATATATCCGCTTTTGAAGTGTAATCAATGCCGGTATCAGTGTTGAATATAGATGAAATAAGGAAGTCCTTATTGTACATGCAGCAGTAATCCGAATTTGTGGAAAACAGAGAACGGTATAGATATGCTTTATTCAAAATGATGACAAGTGTTCCGGTTTTTTCAGCATCAGAGTTATATATATATGAAACAAAATAGGGTGAAGAATACCCATTGTCGGGTACAGACCAGCCTTCATGCAGGTCGTCTTCTGTAAAAGGCTCATATTCAGAGGGAAGGGCGCCTGCCCTTACGAGGAGGGGCATAGCTGAACTGTAACTATAATACCCGTCACTGGTATAGGTCTTGTCATGTTTTGAAGAAATGACCATGGTATCCTGAACATAAGAACTCCGGTTCAGCTGATTTCTGAGTATGCGTACAATAGTGTACAGGTCTGATTCATTAAGTATATCATGTGTCAGTAGGCTGATAAGCTGATCGTTGCTCATCAGAGAATCATTTGTGATCTTAAGTTCATTTAAAACACCTGACGCTTGGGCGGAAAACTTTTCGACTGTTATCTGACCGGTCCTGTTCAGCTGTCCTCTTGTAACGATAAATACGGTAATGGATAAAATAATGCCGAGAATGGTAGGCAGAATGATCAGAGGAAGATAGAATCGCCTCCAGCTGATATTGCTTTTATTGTTCCAAAAACGAATCTTCATTGATCGATCATCCGTTAAATATAATTTTTATTAATTGTAATTAAACATAAAAGTACAATCAAGCATTTTAAATATACCCGGAGGGAACAAAATACACAATATAAAAAAACCATTTATGGTAAATATGCCTATGCAAGATTAAAAAATGTTATTCGGCTGATTAATTGTTAAGTCAAAGAATAAAGCTGAATTTTACAATTTGTTTCCTGACGCAATACTGTTTCTTTAATCCTGATCATCCGATTTATATAATCTGACCATGCAAAGCTGCTTAATGTGAGCAGCACATAAATATAGGAGGAGATCTATATGAAGAAATTACTTGCAATCGTACTTGCAGCCGTTCTGGCAGTATCGGTTCTGTCAGCATGCGGCGGCGCGTCACCC
>SVDE01000066.1 GCA_015057955.1 Lachnospiraceae bacterium
TTAGTTGTTTTTTTGATCTCTCCACTAATTTTTAGGAATGCCTCGCAGTTACTGTCATCTTAACTTAATGACATTGACCCAATAAGGTGCGGCTTTTCAGTCAGTTTATTATGTTATTGTCAGTCCATGTATGCCCCGCCGCTCATGTTGAGCACGGCTCCGGTCATGTAAGAGGACTCCCGGCTTGCTAGGAATGCTATCGCAGGTGCGATGTCATCTCCTGTGGCGATCCTGCCGACCGGGATCTTTGAATTAAGTTCCTGCTCCTGCTCCGGTGTGCGCGGTTCAAGCGTCTTCAGCGCTCCGACTGCGATGCAGTTTGCAGTAAGGCCTTTCCCTGCATACTCCAGGGCGATGGCCCGTGTGAGCGCGACAAGTCCGCCCTTACCGGTGGCCGCGGAAACACCGTAATCAAAGTGTCCGCATTTCCAATCTATGCAGGTCAGATTAATGATCCTAGGAGCTTCAAACCTGAGCAGATACGGTATCATTGTTTTCATGTATATAAAATGCCCGCGAAGGGTTGCCTGAAGCACTTTGAAGAATTCTTCCGGATCGGTATCGTCGAAAGAATTCTTCTCATTGGGGCCGACGCCCGTAGCGATGGCATTTACACAGCCAAAACGGGCGATGGCCTGCTCAGCCATTGCCTTTACTTCTTCAGGCTCTTCTATGCGGCAGAACGCAGCATCGAAATGATCAAGATACTCAGACGGGATCCTGGCTCTCATTTTATCTGCCTGCTCCACAGAATGGGCGAGCAGCATGACATTATATCCCTGCTTCAGCAATGGGATCACAGATGGATTTGCTATCCCGCAGACAACTATTGTGCGGCCTTTTCCTTCAAACATGTTTCTTCTCCTTCAATTGGAAATGACTGATCAGATCACTACATATGTAGGCTGTGTGCGCTCATTCCTGTATGAAGCAATGATCCCGCCTGCCTGGGCGGTGCGGGCAAATACACCTGCAAACTCGCCATTGTAAACAAAGAGCCCTGCCATTGTGATATAGTCATGCCACTTACCATCGCCGAATGCAAAGTCAATGTTCTGCACGGCGTATTGCGGAACAAACTCCTGGCATATATAGCCTTTTCCGTAAATGGGACGCACTTTTTCCTCCCATTCCTGCTGATCGTATTCCAGACCTGCGAACACTCCGCTCGATCCGTATGAGTCATCGGGTTTAAGTATGTAACGCTCCCTGTTTAACAAGACCTCTTCCAGGGAAATGTATTTTTCTTCGAAAGGCATCGTCTTCGGGACATGCTCTTCGATGAAAGCTATTTCCTCATCTGTCAGGAACTGCTTCGTACGCTGCAGATGGAGTATATGGAAAATATATTTATGGTGTACTACCTGTGTGCACAGTGATCCTGCTATGAAGCACGCGTTTTCACGTACTGCCTGCAGGAAAGCTCCTACCTCTTCCTTATGATCCATGATATCTGTCGTGACCGCTCTCCGGTAGATAGCGTCTATCACATGTCCTGTAGGCGACCAGAGTTTTCCGTCTTTAAATGTGAGCTTTCTTATGTCGCAGATCTCGCAGTCCACGCCTGCCCTCTGGAAATGTCTTGCGAATTCCTGGAATTCTCGCAGCGTTCCGGTGTCAAGGAAATCGATTATGGCAACATTGGGCTTTGCGACCTTTTTATCATAAGTCTGATACAGCTTAAGGAAGCAGTTTACCCAGCTGTCAAAAAGTTCAAATGTCCTGAAGTCATAATGCCGGCGCATCTCCTGATGGGCAGGATTATCCAGAACAAACTCATCCTGCATCCTGTCTTCGTTCATGCCGCTGGTCCCATCGGTATTGATCTCGCAAAAATAGAATTTTCCCGTATCCTCATGATAGAAAATGTCAAAACGCGCGATCGGAAGGACCGAGTCATATCCGTTCGGGATCAGGATCAGTTCTTCAAGTTCTTTTGAGAACGGAAACAGTGCCCGGTAATCCTCATGCTCAAGGTATTCATGGATCACCTTTTCGAAGATGCCGTAGGTTGTCCTGACTATCTGCCTGAACTGAGCGACCATCTCTTCGTTATATATCCTTGGGATATGGACATTGCGCGATGCAAAGCGGTCATGGAAATATGCCGGTGAGCGCTCCATGTTGTCTTTCAGGGCAAGCGCACCTTTAAGATTTCCCTCCATGTCCGCATTTATCAGGTCTATGTATTCTTTTCTGATCTCCTGAACACTCTTCATCATGGCCTTCCTTTCCTATTCCTGCGGTATCTCGCTGATCCCGCCAAACTGAAGCACTTTGTAAAACGCTTCCAGATATCCGCATTCGGCATCTGAAAGATCTGTCTTTGCCGTATCAAGCATTTTCTGTACAAACTCGCGTGCCGGGTGTCCAAAGATGCTTCCATCCCAGCCATTTGCCATCAGATCCCTGAATGCACTGTCCAGAACCTTTTCATCTATGTGGTCCTTCCGGATCTGCTCCTGAACCTTCGAAAGCACTTCATCAGAATACATCAGTCCTTTAACAAGAGAGCAGTATGCCAGCATATATGGAACGGGAACCGAGTCCGCCACTCTGATCTCCAGGTACTTCTTTACCCTGACATGCGGAAATGCCATTGAAAGTATATGCTGTATCTGTGCTTCATCCGGGACTTTTCCATCGAACAGCTCATCCGTGGTCTTAAAGCCTGTGTATGCTTCCTTTCCGTTCTCTTCCACGAAGATCATCGGCATCTTTGCAAGAAATTCCGCATAATCCTCAAATCCGTAATCATCTGAAAACACGCCGGGCAGGATCCCGCAGCGCGCCGGATCGGTACGGTCCCAGATATCATACCTCTTTAAATATCCCTGTATGTCTTCTCCCTGGAATCTCTTTGCGTTGTTGCACAGGAGCATCCATGCAGGCGCAAAAAAGTGAGCTGTCTGCAGCTTCCTTCTGAAGTCATATTCTGATGTAAAATCCATTGAGATCTGAACGGAAGCGCTGCCGCGCATCATCTGGCGGCCGCCGGTCCCTGTCTTTTGGAAATGCATGTCCATCAGGCGGTAACGTTCTTTTGGTATCAGCTCCAGGTCATCGACTTTGCTCTCCGGCTGGCATCCGACGAACAGTGCTTCAAGCCCCAGAGGAGCAAGTATCGAATCCAGCTTTTCGAAATAGTCTCTGCTGATCTCTTCCAGGCAGCAGACAGAATGCATCGGGAAAATGCTGATCTCTATCTGAGCAGCCGGCTCCAATGTTATCGTAAAATGCTCCGCGGTAAAGCCCAGCAGATCTTCACCCATGATCGGCTCGGATCCCGGGTACATCGACATGAGCTTTTCAACGATCTCCTTTACGCCTCCCCGGCCGGAATACGGAACTGCTTTCTTTGTTACGCGGTCTACTATGAACTGCTCGATCTCTACTCCGATAAATGAGGCTTCAGGTTTTATACCTTCTTTAAGATAGCCAATAACGGCATCTGCCCATGCGGCAGCTTTTTTTTCCATATGTACTCCTTTGTCTATCCATTTTTTATTTTCCTACATTAAAGATTATCATTTTTTGAGCTCTTTCTCAACCTTGTGAAATATCATCAACATTTGATAAAATGAATACCTGCCATATGAGTATCTGATCTAAAGTCGGAGGAATATTCAATGAACATACAGATCTTCGGAACGAAAAAAGATTTTGACTGCAAAAAGGCTGAACGCTATTTCAAGGAGCGCAATATCGGCTTTCAGTTTATCGACATGAAAGAAAAAGGCATGAGCAGAGGCGAGTTTGACTCTGTATGCCGCGCTGTCGGCGGCCTTGAAAACCTGATCGATCCAAACTGTAAGGACAAGGACCTGCTCGCGCTGGTCAGATATATCACCGAGGAGCAGAAAGCGGACAAAGTATTTGAAAATCAGAAAGTGATAAAGCTGCCGGTTGTCCGCAACGGTAAACAGGCAACGGCCGGGTACCAGCCGGATGTCTGGAAAGGGTGGAGCTGAGAGAAAGAACCCCTGAACGCTATGTTTTGCGTTCAGGGGTTTTGTATTAATATATTCTGATAGCTGAAGGAGATACTGAATCGTATTTGCGGCCGGTATAGGTCAAGGTGCCGTCTTCACCTATGGCAAACACCGTAATGTCGCCGCTCGTCAGATTTCCTGAAAGCAGGAATCTTCCGTCAGGCGAAATGCATATGCCTCTCGGCATGATGCCTTCGCAGTCTATGTTCTGGATGAGCTTTAACGTGCCGTCTTCATTTACAGAGAGCACAGCAATGATGTTATCACCGCCTTCGATCGTGCAGTATACAGCCTTGCCGTTCGGGTGTGCCAGGATGTCCTGAGCTCCCATAGGCCTGCAGTTGATCGAATATTCCTTTCCTTTATACTCAGAAGTAAGTGTCTCAACCTTCTGGATCAGATCGATCTTTCCATCTTCGGTATATGAGAAAACATGGATCTCACATTTGCGTTCATTGTCTGTATAGAAGATCGGCTTATTGGGATGGAAAGTGCTGTATCTGGGAAATACTGCCCAGTCGTCAACATACATGTCGAGCATCTTAAGCTTTCCGGCTTCTTCATCGATCCCGAAAGTATAAACCCTGTCCATTCCCTTGTCGCAGACAACATAGAAATTCCCTGAAGGGGAGGGCATCACGGAGTGCTGTCTTGAGATGACGCGGGTAAGCTGTACATGTCCGGTCACCGGATCGACAAGCCGCCTGCTGTCCGGTCCCAAGTTTCCGGTACTCTCTGTGATAAAGACATCTTTGATCTTATCAATGCTTCCGTCGTCATTTAAATCTATGAGCAAAAGACCGGCATCTTCCATGATCACCTGATTGTCCCAGCTTCCATCCTCATTCTTTACAACTTTTGTCACATAAAAAGGATCCGCATGCTGACTTACAAGCAGATGCTTACGGGACTTATCGACAACAACATAACATGGCTCGGTGCAGAGTGACTTAATGCTGCTGATGCGTGTAAGCTTTCCTGTGCTTTCATCGATCGAGTAAGCGAGAACATCTCCGCCTCCTCCCATCATGCCGTCAGCGTCTCCCTTTTCATTGACCACATAAAGGATAGGCTTTTCAGGATGGATCCATATCTGTCCGGCGCAGATTTCCGGATCGATCGTCTCGATCAGCTCAAGCTCTGCATTTTCCGGATCAAACTTATAACAGCTTATACCTTTGTCTGCCGGGAAGAAGTTCCAGTTCCCGACATAAGCATAATAATTCTTTTTCATGTCATTCATCCTACTCAGTCTGCATCATTAGGCAGTTTGCTGTACTCATCGTAAAGATCATCAATAAATGTGGTGAGATGCTTCCATTCAAGCACAGTATGGTATGCGACTTTCTTGAGGTATTCCTCGCTGCATGGAGTCTTCTCGACCCTGACGATCTTTCCGTTCTCCGGTCTCCATCCGATCCATTCGGCACTGCGCCTCTCGAATCCTCCTTCCGGATGAGGACGGATCTGTCCGAAGCACAGATGCGCTCCTTCGAAGTCAAATGTCTCATACTCGCCCATCTCGCCGACTCCGCATCTGTCCATGATCTCCTGGGTCAGTCCGTATTCCCTCATGTTGTAGGGATGGCGGATCGTATCATACTGGCGGTCTCCCTCGCCAAGATCAAGGCTTTCGGTAGTGTGAATACCTTCGCTCTTGTCCTTCCAGTTGATGAAGTAGTGATCCCAATGGTCAGCCGGATTCCAGATCTTGTAACGGATGTTGCCGGTGCCCTCGGGCTGGCTCTTGCAGTGGAAGTTCAGCCAGTTAAGATACCAGAAGATCTTCTTCACATCGAGATCTTTCGGAAGTCTGATGTATGTTGAGATGAATCCGGATCCGTCCGGGAACATGCAATGTGCACTTTCATAATCTGTATATTCTCCGAGCGGTGTGAACCAGTCAAGGAAATGCGGCGCGTCCGGGATCTTTCTGTAATCAACCGGGTCAGCAAACAACTGATCCTTTTCTTCCTGCGGAAGATCGTGAACAGGATAGTCATAATAGAATTTTGAAAGCGGCATCGCCTTCTCTTCAGGGCAAAGCTCCTGCATTGTATTGTAGCTCATAATCTTACTCGTCCTTTCCTAAATGATAATTAATTTTATCAGCATACGGTTCTCCGAAAAAACAGATTCGACTTGTAGGGGGTACAGGCAAATGCTTGTATGCGCAGCATGCTTTTGCTATAATCCTAATGTAAGCAATACTTTCTGAGGTGCAAAATGAATTTTCAGCAGATCAGTTATTTTATTTCCATAGTGGAGGACGGGTCGATCAGCGCTGCGTCGCGCAGGCTCTACATTTCCCAACAGGCACTCAGCGAACAGCTGAAGAGGCTGGAAAAAGAACTGCATGTGACGCTCTTCAAGCGTGACAAAAATCTCGTGCTGACCGATGCGGGCAGGCGCTTCTATGACGGCTGCATCAACATGCTGACACAGTATAATTCCCTGGTCGAAGAGATCAGAACAATAGAAGACGACCGCTATCAGAAGATAACGATCGGCTTTCCGGGATTCGGCTATCCTGCTTTTCTGAATGAGGTCGCACGGAGATATCTTGAAAAACGCCCGACGTACCACCTCGATTTTGTACAGCGGGAGCATCATGACATCCCCGTCAGGCTTGAAGATGTTGACCTGTATGTAAGTCCTCTGCCGCTTACCGAGAGTCTGAACAACCATGTGATCCTGGACAACGATATATTTGTTGTCAGCTTCAGGCGGTCACTGGCTGAAAAGGTCTACGGCAGCAGTTGGCCTGAAACGGAAAAAAAGCTTTTGGAAACAAAAAGCCTCGCCCCGCTTGAGGACATGCCTTTTTCACTGCTGTTCAACAGCCGCAAGCAGCTGCTGCACTCAACTCAGATAATATTCCGGGAACATAATTTCAATCCATACAGGAGGTCGTTTTCCGAAACAACTGAAAGCTCTGACATGCTCTGCATAAGCGGGATCGCGGCAGTTATCGCGCCGCTGAGCCACGCGGCCATCGCATTTTACGGCAATCCGATGATCGACGCTGATGACCTTCTGTCTTACCCGATAGAAGTCACCAGCTTCAGACCGGTCCTTGCGGTCAGCCACCTGAACACCCACAGGCTGCACGAGGCTGAGGAAGCCTTTATCAGTGAGTGCAGGGATTATTTCAGCAGCCTTAAGATGCCGGAACTTCCGGTACGCGGACTGTAAACACAAAAAGGAGTGACAATGGCAAATCATATTGAATTCAACGCAGTTAAAAACCACGCCGCAGAGCTGTCCGCCCTCGGAACGAAGGCGATCCTTGTAACAGGACGCAGCTCAGCAAGGAAATGCGGAGCCCTGGATGATGTGACTGCCGTACTGAAAAACGCTGATATCCCTTATCAGATATTTGACTCGGTAGAGGAGAATCCGAGCATAGAAACAGTCATGGCCGCACGCGATAAAGGAGTTGCCTTCGGCGCGGACTTTGTCATCGGTATCGGGGGCGGATCTCCCATGGATACGGCTAAAGCAGTCGCTGTCATGATCAGGAATTCATCTTCCGACTGGGATCTGCTGTACGAAAATGAGCAGGCAGGCGGCGTTCCGGTTGCCTGCATCCCGACCACCTGCGGGACCGGTTCGGAAGTTACGGCAGTTTCTGTCCTCACAAGGCACGACCTGAAGACTAAGCTCACTGCCAAACAGAAGCTCTTCCCCGATCTGTCACTTGTTGACCCGGCATATCTTGATAAAGCAGATCTTTCGATCATCCGCAGCACATCCATCGATGCCATGGGGCACATGCTTGAGAGCTTCATAAATACTAAGTCAACTGAACACAGCAGAGCTATAGCCATTGAAGGACTTAAGATCTGGAGCGGCATTAAACATTATATTGAGAAAGGACTTCCCGAAGATACGGATGAGCGCCGCAGAGTACTCATGAACCTTGCGCGGTCATCAAATCTCGGTGGATATTCAATAGTCACTCCGGGCACATCCCTGCCGCACGGAATGAGCTATGGCCTTACCTATGAGAAACATGTTCCTCACGGCATTGCGATAGGTATCTTCCAGGCAGCTTACCTCGATCCGCTGGCTGACAGTGATAAACAGCTGCTCCTTGATGCCATGGGTTTTGAAGACATGGCGGAATTCAGGGAGTTCATACGCAGGAACTGCATTGATCCAATGTTTGATTCCTATCTGTCCCGTGAAGATTTCTCTGCTATAATACAGGCATCTGCCAACACTTTTCTAAGTAATCCCGCAAGGATGGAAAAGATACCATACAAGATGAATGAAAAAGTCATGCAGTCCATAATTGACGAGATACTTTAACATGGAGATTAACGCTTATGGCTAAGAAGAAACTAACGATAATCCATTCAAATGACATACATGGTGATTTCCTGCCCAAAGAAAAAGATGGAAATATGACCGGAGGCATCCAGTATCTGTCCGGCTATGTCAAAAAGGTCAGGCAGGAAGAGGATAATGTTATCTATGTAAATGCGGGTGACATGTTCCAGGGTTCGATCATCGATTCCGAATACCGCGGACTATCCACGATCGATCTGTTCAACCTGCTTGCGCCGGATGTTACTACCGTGGGAAACCATGAAGTGGATTACGGCCTTGCACACATGCTGTTCCTGGAGAAGTGCGCGAGATTTCCCATCATAAATGCCAATCTGCTCGTAACGCTGAACAATACCAGGCTTTTCCAGCCTTACCTTCAGTTAGAGATAGGCGGCATGAAGATCCTGTTCATAGGCATACTGACTGAAGAGGTGCTCGCAACGACAAAGTCCGAAAAAGTCATCGGAACTTTTATCGATATTGAGCAGGCTGCCAAGGAAGTCGGTATCATCTGCGACAACTACAGGACCCGTCACACTGACATGGTCGTGCTGGTCACGCACATAGGGATTGAAGCCGACAGGGAACTGGCAGAGCTCCTTGACCCCGACTGGGGAGTGGACATTATCATAGGCGGACATTCACATACGTTCATGGAAGAGCCAGAGTATGTAAACGGGATCCCGATCGTTCAGGCCGGCAAGGGCTCCGGACAGATCGGCCGTTTTGATATCGTATATGATACGCTCCGCAACAGAATATCAGACATCTCCTGGAGCTGCGTTCCGATCACTCCGGAAACCGCGGATCCCGATCCGATCATGGAAAGCCTGCTCGGAACTTACCAGGGTGAGGTCGAGGTGAAATTCCACCGCGTTGTCACCACATTTGCCAGAGCACTTACCCATCCGTCCCGCATCCAGGAGACTGAACTTGGCAACCTGTACGCAGACCTTATCCAGTGGGAGAGCAGCTTTGACATAATGCTGATGGGTTCAGGCTCCATCCGCAAGGAATCCCTGGGACCTATAGTTGAATATCAGGACATGATAGAGAACACCCCGTTCGACGACCATCTGTGGATGCTGAAAGTGACCGGTAAGCAGTTCCGCCAAATGATCCAGTATGTACTGCGCGATGACGCATGGGAAGGACATACCGAATTTTATCAGTATTCAAAAGGTGTACGCATAGTGTACAGAAAGAGCACACATACAATAGAAGAGTTCAAATTCAACGGGAAGGACATCACTGACGACCAGGAGCTCCTGATCGCCATGCAGACCTATCATTACAACAACTTCACCGAGTTTTTCTCAGTCCCGTTTGAGGAAGTCGCCGCAAACATGGAGCCCCGCGTAGTGGCCACCAGTGTAAACAATCTGGTTGAGGAATACTTCCTGACGCATCAGGGTCTTGATGCGCATGTGGAAGGCAGGCTTGTGATACTTGAATAATGTTTCTCAAAGCAGAGGCCGTCGCATAATGCGGCGGCCTCTGTTTATGTGATCCGATGGGGAAACTGCCGGATAAATGGCAGTATTAATCTTCTACTGCGGATAAATTGCAGGGTCGAGAGTCGTTACATCTATCTCACCGATCTCACCTTCATAATCCTTAGGAACACAAGTTCCGTCAGCATTCAGGATCCAGTCACTCTCATAGGTTCCTTCCGCGAACCATACTGCTCCGTTTCCTTCTGTACGGGGTTCCTCACCATCCCATGTCATGTCAACAAACGAGATCGTACCATCACCGTTCTGTGACATGTCACCCCAGTGACCTGCATGGTAAGCCTGGGTTCCTACCCATGCGCTGACCATGTAAATATCAGCTGTTCCATCAGCCTTAGCTGATACTATGTAAGGAACAGTTACGCCGTATGCATTTATGAAACCGAATGTATAAATACCGACTTTGTCAGCATTTGCAGGATAGATTGCCGGATCGAGAGTTGAAAGATCGATTTCTCCGATCTCTCCTTCATATCCATCAGGAACACAGTTTCCGTCACCATCAAGAACCCATGTGCTCTCATAAGTGCCGTCTGCAAACCATACAGCTCCGTTTCCTTCTGTCTTGGGTTCTTCTCCGTCCCATGTCATCTCGCTGAACATGACCTTGCTGTCAGGAACATATTCCCATTTTCCCGCGTGATAGACTTGAGGTCCTACCCATGCGCTGACCATTGTAATATCAGCTGTACCATCAGCTTTGATCGAAACCACATAAGGAACAGTTACACCGTATGCATTTATGAAACCGAATGTATAAATACCGACTGCCTGGGCAGCGCTCATCGGAGCGGTATTTTCCCTCTCAATAAACTCGGTTGGCTCTGTGTATTTCACAGGAACTATGGACTCGCCGTCGACTGCCCAGATGCTGCTGCCGTCCGCCTCAAGGAACTCAACATCGATGTCTTCATCAAATGCTCCGATCGTAATGGTCCCGTCACCGTTGTCCTCCCATGTATCGGCATGGATGATACCCTTCTTCAAAGGTCCGTCAAGTGTAACGAAAACTTTTCCAGTATCCTTTGTGGTAATGGTAAATGCTGTGGTATCGCCGTAACGGTCTACATAGTCAAAGGTAAATGTACCGGCAGCAATAGCCGGCTCTGCTGCTTCTGTTTCAGTTTCAACAGGCGCTGCAGTCTCAGAAGGTGCTGCAGTCGTCTCAGGGGCTTGTGTCGATGCGGGCTGCGCAGAACCCGAGCAGGCTGCCAAAGAGCCAATCAGACAGATTGCCAGAAGCACTGCACATACTTTTGATAAAGCTTTCATTTTATTCATCCTTTCTCTATATATTAATAATTATTAATATTTGTACTGATTTAATGCATTTGATCCCTTATCAGACGGAAATCCACATGGCGGGACGGATGCTGCTGGGTTCATACTTATCACCCGGGGTATCATCATTTGTCTCGCCTGCGCGGTTCCCATGAGGGTAAATGCTTCCGTTGGTAAGAACAGTTGCGGCAAATGCCGTATCCTTGCCGCTTGTTCTGAGCCACCAGGTCTGTGCCTTTCCTGTTTTTGGATCTCTTGCTGCTCTGTCTTCATCTGAAATAAAATATCCGTTTGCCTCTTCTTCGCTTAGGAGGAATACCTTATCAGCCGTGTCGGGACCGCTTCCGGTAACATAAGTTGAATTTGCCTTGTTTACATTAACAGTTTCAGCGATCCTTTTTATTTCATCTTCGCTGAACCGTTCAAGAAATTCGCCGTTCAGATAAGACCTTACTGAACTGTTTTCCCAAAGGACTTTTCCTCCGGCTTCATTAAACGGTCCTGTAAAGACCACATCTTTTGAAATCACAAGCAATTTCCCGTCTTTTTCTGCCAGTACTATCCACGGGATCCCGCCAAGCATGACTTCACTTCCGACACTTTCAGCATCCTTGCCTTCAAATATTATCTTTCCTGCAGATGCAGCTGCTATAGAGTCGGCATCTGTTCTTTCAAGCCTGCCTTCCAGCATGGCAGCTGCAGTCCTTACAAATTCTTCGGCAGCACCCCGCTTTAAAGATGATTTCTGCGAAGCTCTTGTTCCCTCATCATAAGCCGTCGCTGCAGGCATGTAGCTCTGATCTCCGTTAACAAATGTAAGTATCGCGGCATATTTAAACTGATCGACTGCTTTTCTGAAAGAATTTGAAGTCTCCGCGCTGATCTCAGTCTTTACTGCGGCCAGAGCAAGGTCATCAATCGTGATCACTTCTACCGGGATATTGACCTTAGCATCTCCCTTTATGTTTTCCCAGTCAAATGAGCTCCTTGCATGTCCAAGAACTCCTTCGCCCTCGGCTTTTATGCCGGAAAGGATGTCCTTAATGCTTTCCGCAAGCTCGCCGCCCATCTTTTTCGAAATCTCTATTCCGAAGTCAATACCATTTTTCTCATCCCAGATCCGCTTCGCAGCACTGCCATCCTCATTTACCTCGAAATACAGGGCCGCCTCCCTTGGCATCTGATCGGCTGCAGCCGAATTAAGATAGAGCACCGGAACATGGTACTGCTCCTCAAGCGCAATACATGCCTCTCCGGTCAGATCGGGAGTGATCAACCTGCCGGTCTCCATTCCGCGCGGCGCATCTGCGCACCCGGAACGCACTCCATAACTGTACATGATACCTATGTCATCGCCTGCCGTACTTATAACCTTTATGACTGTAAGTGTCTTGTCAGAAGTTCTGTCCGGATTCGGTGCCGTGTCGATCCATCTTCCTCCGACAAATGCTTCATTGTTTACATTTACCATACTCTGCCCGGATCCTATACCCAGCGAAGCGCTCTTCATGTTGGCCAATGCCATATCCACTGCTTCCCGAACTGCCTCCATCACCGCGCTGTCAAATCTTTCAAGATTATCAGCATCCAATGGCACATGCGGGGTACAGAATGCATGTGTGGAAGAGACCCAGATATTACTCTCCGGTGTGCCGGTCTTTTCCGTTATCAGCTTCTTTATCCTTGCTATAATGTAGGCCGGCGTATTTACAAGCTCCATTGCAACTATGGCAATGCTCATTTCATTCTTAAGAAACATCACCCTGGCATGAGGGGCCTGGGCGACGCCTGAAAATCCTTCGGCCATGGGGTACATTTCCTTCGGAAAATCAATGATCCCCTTGCCTGCTCCTGCGAAAAGCCCTTTCTTTGATCCTGTTTCGTTCATGACTTACGCTCCCGAATTAATACTATTTCCAGCTGGCAGATCCAGCCTTTTTCATGGCAGACTCTTTTGCTCTCTGCCATGCAGGTTTTTTTGTCTCCTCTGCCATAGGGTTGTCTGTAACACCCATGATCTCTTTTATCTGTGCCCATTCATTGTTCATGTTTATCTTTTTAGGCTCAGCCGGTGAGAATGACAGCGCATCTACCGGACAGATGTACTTGCACTGCAGGCAGTTGCAGCAGTCAGCCTGATAGGCAAGCGTCATCTTATGCCTTTCCTCGTCCATCCTGAAAATGTCGGCAGGGCAGATCTTTTCACAGAGACCGCAGCCTGTGCACAATATTTCATTAATTGCCTTTATCATTGCTTCAGTCTCCTTTCTATTTGCCCCATGCATTTGATGGCTTGCCGAAACCGTCATATCCTTCAGGCGCTTCACTGCCGTCTGGAAGGTGGTATTTTGGCAGACAGTCACTTCCTGCCGGTGCAAGCCGGTCTATCTTCCCGGGTTCGGGTTTATACTTGAACCTCTCAAATGGTATATCCATGAGCTCTGCACGCATGTCATCGCCGACACCCTTAACAATGACCCATTTAGCGTAAT
Source organism: Lachnospiraceae bacterium (assembly GCA_015057955.1). GTDB lineage: Bacteria > Bacillota > Clostridia > Lachnospirales > Lachnospiraceae > RGIG5612. Next base: position 13,615 of record SVDE01000066.1, read on the forward strand.
TGTCATTATCAACGCATGGATAATCTGCGCGGAAATGCTCTATTCTTGACTCCTTTCTCTCGCGTGCGGCAAGCGCTTCCGCCTCGCCAAGCGCAACAACATTTCTTATCTTCAGCGCCTTTGCGAGTTCGTGAATGTCGGAAGTTCCCTTCAGATTGAAGGCGCTCATGTTGGCAGCTCCGTCTTCCAGCTCCCTGAACCTGTTGTAAGCCGTGGTCAGAGTCTCTTCTGTGCGGTAATCAAGATAAGGCCAGATATCGATCAGCCTGCATCTTAAGTCTGCCTCCTTCATGCCGTGCTCATTTTCAAGAGGCGCATATGCTTCAGCTTTAT
>SVDE01000212.1 GCA_015057955.1 Lachnospiraceae bacterium
TCCGCCGGGGGCCTGAGAGTCTGCTTCACCTGAGACAGCAACGTCATCAAGCCTTTCCAGAACATCCTGGTAAACTGCGAATCCTATTGCTCCGTTTTTCCTTCCGATCTTTTTCATCAGCCTGTCATACTGGCCGCCTGAAAGGACGCAGGAGGGTATACCCTTTATGAAGCCGTTGAAAACGAAGCCGTTGTAGTATTTAAGATCTGTGGTCACAGAAAGATCGATGCGGAAAATGTCTCTGCATTCACTGGATGACAGATCCGAGATAAGGTCAGCCAGTTCTGAAACAGCTTCCCTGAGTCCGGCGTTATCCGCTGCTATCGGGGCAATGATGGCATTCAGCTTTTCCATGGCCTCATCCGCCGGAGCGTAGAGCAGGGCAAGCCCGCTAAGACAAGAGCATACCTCATCGCTGATGTTCTCCTGGGCGCAGATCGTACAGAGAGTATCGGTATTCTTTTCACTGATGCATCTGAGTATTCCGTTCCTTGCCTCAGTGGATATATCCAGAGGATCAATGACCGATGATACGATCCCAAGATGCGATATCTCGAGGACGCTGCTTTTCGAGATCTCATTAAGGCTTAGCGCAGCCAGATCCAGAACCTCGCTGATGTTCTCCCTGGTAATGTCGCCTATGCACTCAATTCCGATCTGCATGATCTCCTTGAAGCTGCCTTCGGGACCTGAAGTACGGTAGACATTTTCATTATAGTAAAGCTTCTGGACCATGCCGGGGATGTCTTTGCAGCTCTTTATGATAGAGAGCGTGACATCAGGCTTAAGAGCCATGAGGCGTCCGTTTGTATCAGTGAACGTGATGATCCTGTCAGATACAAGAAAGTCTTTGTTCTTAACATAGAAGTCATATTCCTCGAACTGGCTCATCTTATACTGCGCATATCCGCGGCTGCTGTATAAGGAGCGGAGGGTATAGATGATCTTTTCATCATCCCTTAAAACTGAACTGTCAAAATTCATGATCTCACCTGTCTGTCTTATTCTTCATTCTGTCAATAACAGAGCGGTATCCGCCGCTTCCGTAGTTCAGGCATCTGCTGACGCGGCCGATGGTCGCTGCGCTGACGCCTGTTTCCTTAGTGATGTTCTGATAGCTTATGCCTTTGTCGAGCATGATGGCTATCTGCAGCCTCTGGGCCATGTCCTGAAGCTCCTTGACTGTGCAGACATCTGTGAAAAAATCATAGAACTCATCAACAGAGGAGAGGTCCATGATCGTATTGAATAAAAGGTCTATTGATTCATTTCGGATGTTTGTCATGTTGCACTTCCTATTTTTATTATGTTATAATCATATGCACTGAAACCCCGGAGATCCGGGATTCACTTTTGCAATTTACCACTTTAGAGAACTAAAGTCAACACTTTTTATTTTTAATTGAAAAAAGTCATTGACAATGTTCCTGCAAGTAAGTAAACTGTTAAGGTCGTAAAGAAAGAAGAGTATCCACTCTCACCCCGTCGCAAACAGGCGCACGGCGGTCAATATTTTCAGGATCACACCATTTTAGGTGCATATTATTCTGATTTTATGTGGATAACTTCTGAGTTATCCTTTTTTTGTGGCGTTTTCCACAATTGGACCAACTTGATTTTTATCGGAGGTGTCATTATCAACAACTTAATAAATGATCAGATCCAGGAGAAAGAGGTCAGACTGATCGGCGAAGAAGGTCAGATGATCGGTATCGTATCCATCGAAGAGGCAAGGGCACAGGCTGATGAAGCCGGACTTGATCTTGTTCTTATCTCGCCCAAAGCGGTTCCCCCGGTATGCCGTATAATTGATTTCGGCAAGTTCCGTTATGAACAGGAACGAAAAGAGAAGGAATCACGTAAGAAGCAGAAGATCATTGAAGTTAAAGAGATACGTTTTTCTCCCAACATCGATACTAACGACATGAAGACCAAAGCCAACATGGCACGCAAGTTCATTGAACATGGCGACAAGGTCAAGGTTTCCATGCGCTTCAGAGGCAGAGAGATGTCACGTATGCAGGAGAGCAAACACATCCTTACTGATTTCGCAGCAATGCTCGAAGACATCGCTAATGTTGATAAAGAACCCAAGGTAGAAGGAAGGAACATGGTAATGTTCCTCAGCCGCAAAAAATAAGACTGTTAATCATATTTCAGGAGGAATTTTAGTTATGCCGAAGTTAAAAACAAAAAGAGCAGCTGCTAAACGTTTCAAGAAAACAGCAGACGGTAATCTTAAGAGAAACAAGGCTTATAAGAGCCACATTCTTACAAAAAAGACAACAAAGAGAAAGAGGAATCTTCGTAAGGCAACAATGACAGACGCCACCAACGTTAAGAACATGAAGAAGATCTTACCTTATCTGTAAATGTTGCACAAAGGATTTGAATCGGAGGATAAATAAATGGCTAGGATTAAAGGTGGCTTAAACGCCAAGAAAAAACATAACAGAGTATTAAAGCTGGCTAAAGGATACAGAGGAGCCAGATCAAAACAGTATAGGATCGCTAAGCAGTCTGTAATGAGAGCTCTTGCTTCATCATATGCAGGCAGAAAGCAGAGAAAGAGACAGTTCAGAAGACTGTGGATCGCAAGGATCAATGCTGCAGCAAGGATCAACGGCATTTCTTACAGCCAGATGATGCACGGCCTCAAGGTTGCAGGTGCTGACATCAACAGAAAGATACTTGCTGATCTTGCTGTAAATGACGCTGCTGCATTTGCCGCTCTCGCTGAGACAGCTAAGAAAGCACTTCAGTAAAACAGACAATTACGGCGGGCATGCATGTGCCCGCCTGTTTTATATCAGGGTAAAGGTTACATGGAAGACATCATTTCTAAGGAAGAGACAGTTTCCAAAAATTTTATTGAACGTTTTATAGAGGAAGACCTTGCAGAAGGCGGAACATATTATGGCAAAAAGATCCATACACGTTTTCCGCCCGAACCGAACGGTTACCTTCACATTGGTCACTGCAAGGCGCTTACCATAGATTTCGGAACAGCAGAGAAGTTCGGCGGCCTTTGCAATCTCAGGATGGATGATACCAATCCTTCAAAAGAAGATTCGGAATTTGTTGACGCGATCAAGGAGGACATCCATTGGCTCGGTTTTGACTGGGGCGACCGCTTTTATTACGGATCCGATTATTTCGAGAAAGATTACGAATATGCTGTTGAGCTCATAAAAAAAGGACTCGCCTATGTCTGCGGATTGAGTGCGGAAGAGTTTAAGGCATTCAGGGGTGATACAGAACATCCTGCAGTAAGCCCCTACAGGGACAGACCGATCGAGGAAAGCCTTGATCTGTTTGAACGCATGAAGAACGGTGAGTTTGAGGAAGGTCAGTATACTCTCAGGGCAAAGATCGATCTTGAGAGCGGAAACTTCAACATGCGCGATCCGGTCATATACAGGATAAGATACATTGAGCATCACCGTCAGGGCAATAAATGGTGCATATTCCCGATGTATGATTTTGCCCATCCGATACAGGACGCTCTTGAAGGGATCACACATTCACTTTGCTCACTTGAGTATGAGGATCACCGTCCTCTTTACGACTGGGTGGTATCAAATGTATCTATCCCTGCCTATAAGCCGAGACAGATAGAGTTCGCAAGGCTTGGCATCAACTATACCGTGATGAGCAAGCGCAAACTCAGACAGCTTGTTGAGAACGGTTTTGTATCCGGCTGGGACG
>SVDE01000213.1 GCA_015057955.1 Lachnospiraceae bacterium
CAGGAGGGAGCATAAGTATTGAGAGCAGCCAGTCAGCCATCTCGGCAAATGATGTGCTCGCGATCACAGGAGCTGACATTACAGTAATATCTGACATGGACGCCATCCACTGTGAGAACGAAGACCTGACATTGGGTAATATCTATATTGAGAGCGGAACATTTGACCTGAACTGCGCGGGTGATGGTGTGAGCGCTACCGGTGAACTGACCATAATGGATGGGGATTTTACTGTCAGGACAGCCGGAGGCGGAGCTGATGCCAGCATGAAAGGCCTTAAATCTGACGGAGATCTTATCATCTACGGAGGCTACTTCAGTCTTGAGACAACCGAGGATTCCATTCATTCAGACAGCTGCGTGACTATAAACGGAGGAGTGTTTGAGATCTATTCGGAAGATGACGCTGTACATGCCGACGGAATGCTCACGATCAACGGAGGAGAGTTCGATATTGAAGCCTGGGAAGGCCTGGAAGCAACGTACATCCTTATTAATGACGGCGTGATCAATATATACGGAAAAGATGACGGCATCAACGCGGCAAATAAGTCTTCAGACTATGAAGTGGCGGTTGAGATCAACGGAGGCGAACTCACCATTGACATGGAGGCAGGAGATACAGACGGCATAGATTCAAACGGCAACATCTATATCAACGGAGGAACAATCAGTGTTAACGGTCAGTCAACAATAGACTATGACGGCTACGCGGAGTATACCGGAGGCACGATCATCATCAACGGACAGACAGTTGATTCAATCCCCAATCAGATGATGGGAGGCGGATTCGGCGGTGGTCCGGGAGGAAGACGCTGATAGATCAAAAGATAACAAACGGGGCTGCCCTGAAAAAGGACAGCCCCGTTTGTATTACAGGAAAGAAAAAATGTTAGTTATCGATCAGTTAAGGCCTTCCTGCTTCATGACTTCCGCAATGTAGTCGAAGAAGTCCTGAACAGTAAGCTCGGCCCATTCATGTCCGAATCCCCAGGCAATGCCGATCTCGGATACGGTCTCGGGATGATGCTGTTTAAGAGCCTCGTAAATGAGCCATGCAGCAGGAGCGCCGTGGTCACCGTCTTCACTTCCTATGCGCAGTCTCCAGTACTTTGAAGGTGTAGCTTCGAAGCCTTCAACATCCGCAACGTAGTTGACAGGGCTCATGACCTCGAGCATGTACATCTCGTCCGGATCACCGGCAGTCTCATAATCGCCGATGAGAGCATCCAGATATGCGAGATCCTCTTCAGTGAATTCGCTGCCGTCAGTATGTGTCAGACTGCTGTGGTCCTTATCATAATTCTCACGGATCTGTTTAAGAGCTTCATATACTGTGCCGCTGAAGTGGCTGATATTGCCGTCAGCATCCTTGAAAGCGTTGTTCTCATTGCTCTTGTAGTTATACGAGTCAAGGCTCGGGCACATCTTCTTACGCTTGATGTGGTTCTGGACAAAGGTATCAAGGTCAGCTATCGTGACTTTCCCTGAAGCTTCATCAATGGTGAACCAGCCTTCTCCGAGACCTGCGAGATACTCATCAAGTGTCTTGTAGCCTTCTGCCGCAGGATCCGGATGGAGCTCATCATAGCGCTCGATGTACTCTTCAAGTGATGCTTCATAGATCTTGATGAATCCCTCATAGAATTCGCCGCTTCTTCCGTCGTCGCCCAGATCAAGCCCGAAATCCTGAACATATTTTACATACCAGTCGTACAGGACCTTGGAAAGCTCATCCTCATGTGCGCCACCGAGCATGTTGCTTCCGAGAGGATACATGTTTGCAGGACCAACAGGGAATACTGCAGAGATGTCATTGCCTTCCCTGTCAAATGCCATTGCGTTGAACAGGAAATAGGTCGGGTTCGCGGTCTGGAACCATTCATATGAAGCGTCTGCAGAACTCAGGTTAGTGATCGGGGCAGATGCATGGGTTACCAGGATGACATCTGATTCATCATAAGCGCCTATCTCTTTGAAGTATTCGTCAAACACAGGTGAATCACCTGATGCTCCGAGCATTGCGGATACGGCTCCGCCTGAGCTGTGCCCGGTTGAAACGATCGCCTCGGAGTTGCCGGGAAGTTCTTCATCACAATGTCTGAGCCACTTGATGCCGGCCTTCATGTCTACAATGAGGGCAGGGAACTGGCCTATGAACTTGCCGTTCTCGTCAATTATCTCTTTGCCTCTGGTCTGGATCTCGGAGTAAACAAGACCTTCTTTGATATAATCAATATTCACTCCTTTGATCGTAGAAGAAGTATAACCACCGCTGTAATTGCGCAGTACAACAGGAGCGTTCAGGGCAGTATAGGTAAGTCCGGTTGAGCTTGCGACGCTGCCTTCTTCGTTGATGACCACGCCGTCAGCAGTTTCTTTCATGTAGCTCTCAGGGGCAAATACAGCTATATGCTGGATATATCCGTCTTCACTGAGTTCGAACACACCTTCCATTCCCCTTTCGGGTCCCTGAGTGGTTTTGCCCTTTATCGGGTTCTGTACATATACAGCGTCCAGTTTCCAGTAATTGACTCCGCTTTCCTCGTCGGTCAGCAGCTGCCAGTCACCTGAGTACATGGCTTCATAAGGAGCCTCAGTCTCGGGTTCTGTTTCTTCAGAGGTAGTCTCTTCAGCTGCTGTTGTATCAGCAGGAGAAGGTGCAGGTGTTTCAGGCTGCGTTGTCTGTCCGCCTCCTGAACCGCCGCAGCCGGCAAGCGCGCCTATCATGACTGAAGCGAGTAAAACAGAGATGATCCTTGATGACAGTTTCATGTTACTTCCTCCTTTTTTATTTTTATGAATAAACAATATCAAAAAACGGATTTCTGCGTTATAAAAATCATTTATGGGATCATTAGCGGATAAGGGCAAAAATAGATGACAACAGTTCGTGCAGAGGATATAATTTTTACAGCAGAATTAAAGGAGGTATGCGAACGTGGATAAAAAAGCAATGTACAAGCTCAGCTACGGACTGTTCGTGCTCACAGCCATTTCAAAAGGACAGGTAAACGGCTGCATCATAAACACGGCGATCCAGGCGGCATCTGATCCGAATCAGATGAGCATATGTGTCAACAAGGCAAATCACACACATGACATGGTCCTTGAAAGCGGCAGGTTCTGCGTATCTGTCATAAGCCAGGACGCGGATTTTGCCCTGTTCAAGCGCTTCGGATTCCAGTCCGGAAGGGATGCAAACAAGTTTTCGGGCTACAAGGAATTTGAATTCGGAAAGAACGGACTTCCATATATTACTGAAGGAACCAATGCGTATTTTGAGGTTATCGTCGATAAAACTGTAGATCTTGGATCACACACCATGTTCATCGGAAACATAGCGGACATGGAAGTGTTGAGCACAGCGGGTTCGGCAACCTACGAATATTACCAGGAGAATATCAAACCGAAGCCGGAAAAGGTCGGTGCGACACCGCAGGGCAAGACCATCTGGAGATGCCGTATATGCGGATATGAATACACAGACGGAGATCTTCCGGAGGATTTCATCTGCCCGATCTGCAAACATCCTGCCTCGGATTTCGAAAAAGTAACGATATGATCATGAAAGGAGTAAGATAATGAGATTTTTCAAATGTAAAAAGTGCGGAAAGATAATCGGAATGGTAAATAATAAACCCTGCCCGACAATGTGCTGCGGCGAAGCCATGGAGGAGATGATACCCGGAACAAGCGA
>SVDE01000214.1 GCA_015057955.1 Lachnospiraceae bacterium
TGATAGATCATTGTGGATTCGATGGCCAGGTCACAGCTGTTCGAGAGCAGCATCTCATAATCCGGCGCGCTGTATTTTCCGCCGTAACTGATCTGCCCGCTTTCCACCATTTCCGCTATCTCAGGTATTGCCCAGTCCGAAGCTTTAGTTCCGGTCATTCTTACCGAGTCCAAAGCTCCAAGCTTTCTGAACAGATCCATTGCCGCAGATGCTGCAAGATATATATTCTGCAGCGGGAGCTGAAGGATGATGGTATCTTCACTTAACCCCTCAGGTACTGCCGCACCTTCAGGCACTAACAGAAACTCACCGGAATCCTTAATGGTCACAAGGCTGTAGCCGCCTTCATAATAGTCTACGGAAAACTGGTCAGCATAAAGCAGATCCATCCGGCCTGCAGGTATTAAACCTGCAGACCCGGATGAACCTGTAACCTCACTGTTACTGTCCTGAGGCGGTGCGCACGCGGCAAAAACAGCCACGCAAAGCACAGCCGTACAGAACAATGATATGCATTTTTTCAGTAACCGGCCAAAACGCATCTTTATTTTGCAGTCAATGTCTGCGCATCAAAGTTCAGTACATAATCGATAAGATGCGGCTGGCTCATGGCTATGGTATCAGCCTGGACCTCATAAGGTCCGTCTATGCTCTTTACCGGGATCTCAAACAGAGAATTGCCTTCTGTGTTTACAGGATAATAGGTCTCCCCATCCACTACCATGAAATCATATTTTGAGCTGCTCCATTCAATGGCCGCGGTGATCTGTCCGTCCTTTACAGTGATATTACAGGGTGATGTAACAGATGCCTTTCCGCTTCCGCCTTCAAGAGTTACCTGAATGGTATATTCGCCGTCTTCAATGGCTGCTGCCTCTTCCTCATAAGGAACGGGGTTGGTAACGGAGACTTTGTGGTCATACCATTTTCCCTTTTCGCCTATGAGAGCGCAGTCAAACTCTTCGTCCAGATATGGAACGGGGACATCAAATCCATGTACCTCTTCGCTGAGTCCGTCCGGATATGTAACGGTATCGATCGACGGCTCAAGAAGGACAGCGCCGCTCTTCTGCGCATCCTCGGCAGTTCCCGGGAAAAGGTTCAGGATCTTCTTTGACATAAGACTGATATGGATCGTCATCTGTCCGTTTTCTACAGTAAGGATGCCTATGCCTTCATTTGCATCGTTTACCTTGAACATGCTGCTGTCAGTATTGAATTCGGCAGTGTAAATACCGTCTTCAAGAACAGTTTCCGGCACTGCAGTGGTCTCTTCCGCTGCAGTTGTTTCAGCTGTGGTCTCTGATGCGCTGGTCTGTTCCTGTGTCGGAGCTGCGGTAGTGGTTTCAGGCTGCTTTGCCCCGCATCCTGAAACGGCAAACACGGTAAGCAAAAAGCATAAAATGATGACTGATAATTTCTTTGTATTCATGTTATCAACTCCTGATCAGGTGCCGGCTTTTGCTTATGCCGGCACCTGAAATTATACTTATTTTTACTGGATCGATGCTATTGCATCAGCTGTATGGGCTACATAGAGATCCTGAACTGCAGGGATCCTTCCGAGGCCTGCGATCTGGCACTCGACAGCATCAAAATTACCTGAAGCTGAGAACATGCTGAGCCATGAATCCTCTTCTTCGCCTGCCATGTCGTTGTTGGCATGATCTCCTGCAACGACCATCAGAGGTCTGAGGATGACTTTCTTATAACCGGCAGCTTTTACAGCCTCGATAACTGCTTCGCATGCGGTCTCTTCAGGCTCGCCTTCTACTGTGCCGATAAATACATTTGCATATCCCAGTGCTTCCATCTGAGCCTGCATCTGGCTGTAGGAAACCTTGGCAACATGAGCTGTGCCATGTCCCATCAGGACAAATGCGGTTCCGGCAGCATCAGCGGCCTCAAGGCTGTCATATCCGGCAGCTTTTACAGCTTCAGCTACGACTGCCTTTGCAACGGCTTCCTTGTCCGCATTGATGACTGTTGCATCGTTTCCGACCTCACCAAGCAGAGGCTCTGCTACGGCAATAACCTCAAACTTGTCTTCGAACTCTGCCAGAGCATCCATGATCTCATCATATTCAGCTCCATGCATAAGATGTGTAGGCTGGATAATAAGTTTCTTTACGCCATTATCTACCGCACGCTGAAGAGCCTGCTTGATATTGTCGATCTTCTCATCATCCCTTGCCTGAACATGGTTGATGATGATCTGGGCTGTAAATGCTCTTCTTACTGACCAGTCGGGATAAGCTGCTGCAATAGCGTCTTCAATTCCCTTGATGTCTTCTGCACGGCTGTCATTGAATGATGTTCCGAAGCTTACGACAAGTATCTCGTTTTCTCCGATGTCGTCTGCATTTCTGGGATCATCTTTTGAAGCATCTCCGGTGTCTCTTCCGAAATAATCCGGATCGGCATCTTCACCTTCAACCATCTCTTTCTGTGCATCAGTAAGAGCGTCCCATGCTGCTCTTGCAGCAGCAATCTGGGCATCGGTATCCTCTGTCCATTCCTGGACATAGATGGCATCGATCAGGGCTGCAGCTTCAGCTGCAAGTTCTTCATCTGTAGGGCCTGCGGGCTCGGTAGCCGCTTCGGTTGTCTCGGGAGCAGCTGTTGTCTCCGGAGCAGCCGTAGTCTCAGCAGGTGCTGCTGTGGTTGCAGGAGCTGAACCGCCGCACGCTGCCAGAAGTGAGCAGCAAAGTGCTGCTGCGATCAAAGATACAATAATTTTCTTCATTTTTTACCTCCAAAAAACATGATAATAAGTGCAGTATTGCTACTGTTTACTTTTGGATCATACGAAAAGATCAGAAGAAAATTATCGGGCGTGCCAAGAGCTGAATCATGAAATGATCCATGAATCAGGATTTTAGACGCGATGATCAATTACTCGTGATCCTTTCGGTCTGTTTACAGGCAGGTCTCCTGGCTTACAGCATTAAATACAATTCCGCCTTCCCGCTTTCGCAGTGACATGATGAAACCGTACATGGCTGATCACAGTGACGAGTTCGTACAGGATTTTCACCTGTTTCCCTTTTCACCGGCAGATCTGCAAAGATCTGCCGACACCTGTAAACTTTTCAGTCTGGTAATTATACCATATAGTGCTATTGTTTAATATATTCTTTTATATCCGGACTTCACCCCTGGCACAGGCTGTTACATCCGCACCAACGTCTATCCGTCCATACCTTGTGATGCCGCCAAGCACCTTCACTTCGTCCGACACCGATCTTATGATCTTTGCGCCGCATTTAAGTGCCTGCTTTTTTGCTTTTTCCCCGGCTATCTCTCTTGCCCTTTCAATGGCGCTGTCCATGTCTTCAAAAGCTTCCCGGACCTGGCCGTAGACAATGAAATTGCCGCTTCCGGCATCTGCTTCCGGAGTTATGTAATCCGTTCTCACGCTGACCGTTTCATATGCGCATATGTCCCCAATGACCGCGCCAAGAGCATTTGATACACTGGAATACTTTGAAACTCTCCAGCCGGCATGGAGCGCTTTTGCCACATCGGGCAGGAAAATGCTTATGGGGGAACCTGTCCCCAGGATGACTGCGTCTGTAGCGAATCCCGGACGGTAAAACCTCTCCCGGTTTTCTTCCATCTCCATGGCAAAGATCTCTTTCGACATATTGTCAAGATCCGCCGGCGGGTCCTCTGTTT
>SVDE01000003.1 GCA_015057955.1 Lachnospiraceae bacterium
CCATACAATATTCCCGCCTGCAGACTTGTAAGCGTGTCTTTGCACATGATCGTGCCGGGGTTAGCTATTTCGATCTCCGGGAGCTTGGCTGTGCCTTCCCAAAGAGCCCTTGCGGAGAGCATGATGCCCGGGCAGGTAACAGCGGACTCAAACACCCTGTCCGCGCCGAAGAGGTCAAACTTGGTGGCTGTTCCGTAGTCAGCAACTATGACCGGTCCACCGTAGAGTTCAAGCGCAGCCACTCCGTTTACGATCCTGTCTGAGCCTACCTCGCTGGGATTTGTCTTGACGAGTCTGATGCCCGTCTTTATGCCCGGCTGTACGATGACCGGATTGACATTGAAATATTTGAGGACCGCGTTGTTGAGTGAATGCATTATGTCAGGAACGACAGATGAGATGATCACCGCGTTGATCTCATCCGTGCCATGCCCCCTGGCCTTAAGAAGATTTGCCAGGCTTATGCCCAGTTCATCTGATGTTTTGGAGCTGTCTGTCCTGACTTTGAAAGATGACCTTATTACTTCACCTTCAAAAAGGGCGTATTTAATATTTGTATTTCCGACATCAATTGCAAGTAGCACGGTAGTATTCCTCCAGCTGTTCAAACAGTTCTCGTTTTTCGTTCTGCATCTGCCTGACCTTCAGGCCGCTGCCTATCTCATCAAAATAGAAATCATCTTCTTTGCTCGTAACGACTATGCGCAGATTGCCCTCATCGTCAAACTCGAGCATTATGATGCCGCTGACCTCATCAACGAACATCACGCACATTACTTTCAGTTCATCTTTTACCTGCTGCGGCAGCTTTTCATAAACAGGGTTCAAGTAGAACTTCTGCTCATAGTAGCTTGCCCCGCACAGTATCTTCGGATTGTCCATTGTCTTCACCTCTGCCCTGGCGGCTGTACATGAGTATCGCCGCGCTGACTGCTGCATTAAGCGATTCGACCATTCCCTTCATCGGGATGCGGACGCGAATATCCGCAGCTTCAGCAGCTGCAGCGCTCACGCCGTTGGCTTCGTTTCCTATTATAAATGCCACTGCCCCCTCCGCGTCAAGTTCGGTATAAGGTATGGACCCGTCAAGAACTGCCGCGCAGACTGTGGCTCCTTCATCATGGAGCATATTTATCGCATCGATCATTCCGCAGAATGCAAACGGCACCCTGAAGATGGTCCCCATCGTTGATCTGACGACTTTAGGGTTATATATGTCAACACAGTTGGGACTTAGTATCACTCTTGCGCCTGCTGCCTCTGCAGTCCTTACTATCGTCCCCAGATTACCGGGATCTCTTATGTCGTCAAGCAGCACATACAGATCTGCGCCAAGTACTTTTTCCATGCCGGAGGACGGCATTCTGACTACAGCGAGTATGCCCTGAGGATTCACTGTATCTGACAGGGATCTGAATGCCTCGTCTGAAACCACCTCGTAACCGACTTCACACGGTATGCATTCTACCCCGTTCTTCTCAAATGAGGCAGATACATATACCTCCTCCATCAGTTCAGCCGGCACTTCTTCCACCAGACGGCTCCCCTCCACAACAAACAGAGAACTTTGTTTTCTCTCCTTGGGGGAATCCATCAGCGCCCTTATCTTCTTCAGTTTCTGATTGCTCTTGGATGTGATCATCTCAGACCTTCTTGTATGTTACCGCAACGTTTGACCCGCCGTATCTCTCTTTCAGGAATGCTATCACTTCCTTATCTGCACTGATACAGCTGTCACCGCCTATTGTTTTTCTCTGTTTTTCACTGCTCAGGTAAATGACTATCTCCGAATCCCCTGCAAATCCGGGTCTTTCGCTTAAGGCCATTATGTCTTCTTCCTGAGGACTGTAAGCAGCATAGTCCGCAAACTTGATCCAGACCTGCCTCTTAACATCGTCAAAGCTGTAGAGCTTGTCGGCGATAAGCTTGGCATCCTCTTCCAGCCCGACGTTCACGCGGCCTCTGACAAGAACTTTGTTGCCTTCGTATAGCAGTCTCCTGCATTCCTCAAAGTTCTTGGGGAAGATTATGACCTCCACGCTGCCTATCAGGTCTTCCAGCGTCATGAATGCCATCGGCTGGCCGTTCTTGGCGGTCTTTCCCGTCAGCTTGGCAATTATGCCGCCGATCGTGACAAAACTGTCGTCCGTTACCGAGACCTCTCCGTTCTCATCAAGGATGAAATCCGCGGTTACTGCAGTGGCGCAGGATTTCAGCATGTCTGTATAAGCATCAAGCGGATGGCCGCTGATATATATGCCTGTTACATCCTTTTCAAAATTCAGGAGAGTCTCCTGGTCAAATTCGCCGACATCCGGCACCTTGACCTGGAAATCACTCTTGTATGTGTCATCCACTATGTCAAACAGCGACAGCTGTCCGCTCATCGCGGATTTTTTATCTTTATTTACCTCATCCAGCACATCCATGTAAATGTGGATCAGCTGTTTCCTTGTCAGTCCGAAACAGTCAAGCGCTCCTGCCTTTATCAGGTTTTCGACCAGTCTCTTGTTAATGTCTTTTCCTGCCAGCCTCAGGGCGAAATCGTACAGATCCCTGTATGGTCCGCCGACTTTGCGCTCTTCAACTATGGAGTCGATGATGTTGCGGCCGACGCCCTTGATCGCGGACAAGCCGTATCTTATTGAGTTGCCGCTGACAGTGAATCCGCTTCCTGCTTCGTTTATGTCAGGCGGAAGGATATCCACACCAAGGCTCTTGCACTCCTGAATGTACTCCCCAAGTTTGTCCAATCTGTCCATGACAGATGTCATGAGCGCTGCCATGAATTCTGCCGGATAGTAATATTTCAGGTAGGCTGTCTGGTAGGAGACAAATGCGTATGCTGCCGCGTGTGACTTGTTAAACGCGTACTTCGCGAAGTCGATCATGTCATCATAGATCTTATTTGCGATCTGCTCGGATATGCCCCGCTTAACGCAACCCGGAACCGTTCCGCCTTCTTCCTCATCGCCGTAGACGAACCTCTTCCTTTCAGCCTGCATGACGGAATCTTTCTTTTTGGACATTGCACGCCTTAAGATGTCCGCGCCGCCAAGTGTATAGCCCGCAAGCTCCTGCACTATCTGCATTACCTGCTCCTGGTAAACTATGCATCCGTAAGTGGGCTCCAGGATAGGCTTCAGCTCAGGACAGTCATAAACGACTTCCTTGCCTGAATTCTTTCCGGATATGTACTTCGGGATGAAATCCATGGGGCCGGGTCTGTACAGGGCAATGCCCGCTATGATGTCTTCTATGCTCTTCGGCCTCAGCTCACGCATGAAGCTCTTCATTCCCGCGCTCTCAAGCTGGAAAATGCCTTCGCATTTGCCCGATCCTATCAGGTCGAGCACGTTTTTATCATTGAGATCGAGTTTCTTGAGGTCGATCCGCTGACCGGTGTTTTCCTCAGCGAAGTTCACGGCGTTCTGTATGACAGTAAGGGTCCTAAGTCCCAGGAAGTCCATTTTAAGAAGGCCGAGCTCCTCAAGAGTCGTCATCACGTACTGGGTAACTACAGAACCGTCTGACCCCCTTGCAAGAGGAACATGATCCATGACGGGGTCCTTGCAGATCACAACTCCCGCCGCATGCATGGATGTATGTCTCGGAAGGCCTTCAAGCCTTCTTGCCATGTCTATCAGATACCTGATCTGTGTATCTGTGTCATATGCCCTTCTCAGCTCATTATTGGCTGCCAGCGCCTTGTCTATGGTGATGTTCAGCTCATTCGGGATCATCTTGGCAATTGAGTCGACAGCGCCGTAAGGCATGTCGAGCACACGGCCGACATCACGGATGACGTTTCTTGCCGCCATCGTACCGAACGTTATGATCTGCGCCACTTTATCCTTGCCGTATTTTTCGGTGACGTAATCTATTACTTCGCCTCTTCTTTCAAAGCAGAAGTCCACGTCTATATCCGGCATTGACACTCTCTCGGGATTAAGGAATCTTTCGAAGATCAGGCTGTATTTTATAGGATCTATGTCTGTTATCTCAAGGCAGTAGGACACCAGGCTTCCGGCTGCGCTTCCTCTTCCGGGTCCCACCATTATGCCGTTGCTCTTTGCGTAATTGATGAAATCCCAGACTATGAGAAAATAGTCCACGAAACCCATGCTCTTTATGGTATCCAGCTCATATCTGAGCCGCTCTTCATGGATCTGAGGTTCTTCATACCGGCGCCTCAGGCCTTCTTCGCACAGATACTCAAGGTACCCTTCCGCAGTAAACGGAGCGGGAACATCATACATCGGGAGTTTCCTGACTCCAAACTCTATTTCAACATTGCATCTTTCGGCTATCCTGTGGGTATTTTCTATTGCCTCAGGGGCATACGCGAACAGTGAAGCCATCTCCTCCGGTGACTTCATGTAATACTGTCCGCCCTCATATCTCATGCGATTCTCATCACTTACCCGCTTTCCGGTCTGGATGCACAGCAGGATGTCATGGGCTTCAGCATCAGTCTCATATGTATAGTGGATGTCATTTGTGCAGACAAGAGGGATGTTCTCCTCTTCGCTCATCCTAAGGAGCTGGGAATTCACCATC
Source organism: Lachnospiraceae bacterium (assembly GCA_015057955.1). Classification (GTDB taxonomy): domain Bacteria; phylum Bacillota; class Clostridia; order Lachnospirales; family Lachnospiraceae; genus RGIG5612. Next base: position 4,561 of record SVDE01000003.1, read on the forward strand.
TTCTGCTCCGGGATCCCGTGATCCTGGAGTTCAAGGAAGAAGTTGCCTTCCCCGAATATTTCCTGGAGCCTTAACGCCTCGTTCCTTGCCTCGGCGTACATTCCCCTGGAAAGGAATTTCTGGACTATGCCTGCAAGGCAGGCAGAAAGGGCGATCAGCCCTTCGCTGTACTTTTCGAGGATCTCATAATCGACCCTTGGTTTATAATAGAATCCTTCGGTAAATCCGGAGGATACGATCTTCATCAGATTGTGGTAGCCGGTCTCATTTTCCGCCAGCAGGACAAGGTGATAATATCTGTCGTCGCCCTGCACTGCTTCGCGGTCAAACCGGGAACCATTCGTTACATATATCTCGCAGCCGATTATCGGTTTGATGCCTTCCTTTTTGGCGGCTCTGTAAAAATCCACGACGCCGTACATGGCGCCGTGATCCGTGATGGCAAGTGAATCCATGCCCAGCACCTTGGCCTGGGCAACCATCTCTCCTATCTTCCCGGAACCGTCCAGCAGGGAGTACTCCGTATGCACATGAAGATGAGTAAATGCCATTTTCAGATACCGTTATGCAAGGAAACGTTCGATCGCGTCAAATGCCGCCTCTGCCTCCGGTCCTTCCACCTTGACATGGAACACGGTGCCTGTCGGCGCAGCCAGATACATGGCGCTCATGAGGCTCTTCGGGTTGATCGATTTATCGTTGTGGTCAATGGTGATCTTCTCAGTCTTGAACCTGCAGACAAGCTGAACCAGTTCAGCCGTTTTTCTGGGTTCAAGCCCTTCTTTAAGACCAACTTTTACATCCCTTGTGATCTCTGCCATGATTATTTCCTCCTAATATATTTCATTTAGCCCTGGCGCGAATATCTTCCGCCATTTTGCTGATCTTGCGAAGTCTGTGGTTTACGCCGGATTTTCCGACCTTTGGCGTGAGCAGTTCTGCCAGCTCTGAAAGAGACGCGTCCGGGTTGTCGAGCCTTACGGTACATATATCCCTCAGCCCGTCTTCCAGATCGTCAAGACCTATCGTATCCCTGATCAGTTCGATGTCAGCCACCTGTCTGGCCCCTGCCGCTATCGCTTTGTTTATGTTTGCCGTGTCACAGTTTACCCTTCTGTTCACGGCTCCCCTGAGTTCCCTTTCTATATGGATGTTCTCAAACTCCATCATCGCCTTGTTGGCTTCCATTATGTTCAGGATCAGGGAAATGTTCTCGCTATCCTTGAAATACACTACCACTCTGTCCGAATTGCCCTTGACTGTTTTGACCGGAATGTCAAAGTACTGCAGCGTTTTTATTATCAGCTGCGCAGTGCCCTTATCCGGACAGGCGATCTCAAAATGATAGTCTTTTCTCGGATCGCTTATAGTGCCTGATGCGATGAATGCTCCCCTCAGGAATGCCCTCTTTGCATCAGGCTTGGAGATTATCCTGTCTATGCTCTCGCTTGCGTCAAGCCTGCCGTTTATGTTAAATGTTTTCCGGAAATCGGCCGACCTCGGATCCGTATAGATATATATGCCGCGTTCTGTATCAAGTGAAAGCCCTTTGCTGCCATACATGAAGATCGCAGCCAGCTCCGCCTTTCGGCAGCGGACCTGTTTACTATAGTGGTTTATCAGTTCTTCCCTTACGTCCTGTGAAAAAGACATTTATAAAACCTTCACTTCACATTCAAGCTCTATTCCGAATTTTTCTTTCACCGTTTTCTGCACCATGGCTATGACACCGAGTACATCTTCTGCGGTACCGTTCTGATCGTTTATGACGAACCCGCAGTGTTTTGCTGACACGCTCGCTCCGCCCACTCTGGCTCCCGCAAGTCCCGAATCCATTATGAGCTTGCCCGCGAAATGACCTTCCGGCCGCTTGAATGTTGAACCGCAGCTCGGGTATTCAAGCGGCTGCTTATCTGCCCTTCTTTGGTTCAGGTCATCCATCTTCGCCTGTATCTCATCGCGTTTTCCCTCTGCCAGTTCAAGCACCGCGCCGGTGATGATATAGTCTCCGGCTGAAAATGCGCTGTGCCTGTATGAAAAATCCGCTTCTTCTGCCGTGAATGTAACGGCATTTCCATCCTTATCCACAGCTTCAACCGATCTTACGACATTTTTCATCTCCCCGTCATACGCACCGGCATTCATCGTTACCGCTCCGCCGAGGCTTCCGGGGATGCCGGATGCAAATTCGAATCCGGTAAGAGAGGCTGCGCAGACAATGTCAGCCAGATCTTTAAGGCTTATGCCTGCTCCCGCATGAACGGTTGTCCCTTCAATGCTGACTTCGCGCAATCCTTCCTTTATGCAGATGATGACACCGCGGTATCCCTCATCTCTTATGATCACATTTGATCCGTTTCCAATCACATAGTACGGAATGCTTTCTTCCTTAAGGAACTTCACAAGCGGGCCTACCGCTGCTGCGTCCCCGGGCTTTACAAAGCAGTCTGCAGGGCCGCCGACCTTCATCGACATATGAGGTGCCATGATCTCATTGGCATATACTGCTTCTGCTCCTGCTATTTCTCTTATCCTGTCTATGTATGTATGTTCCATTTAAGCTGCCTTTTCTTTTAATCTTCGGTATTCTGTGCCTTTGCAAGAACTGTCGCACGTGCAATGAGTTCATTTGCTGCATTATAGCCCATCTTCTTCTGCCTGTTATTTACAGCAGCTGTCTCTATGATGATGGCAAGGTTTCTTCCGGGTCTTATGGGCACGGTATGCTTTACGACCTTCACACCGAATATCTCTTCCGATTCCTCTTCAAGTCCGAGCCTGTCATACGTCTTGCTGTTGTCCCACTCTTCGAGACTGATGATCATGTCCACAGTTGTGCTGTCCATGACGCTCTCAACTCCGTAAAGTGATTTGACATCCACAACGCCTATGCCTCTCAGCTCAACAAAGTGCCTGGTCATTTCCGGCGCCTGTCCGACTATGAGTTTGTCGCTGATCCTTGATATCTCAACAAGGTCATCAGCTACAAGACGGTGTCCTCTCTTTACGAGCTCTATGGCAGTCTCACTTTTTCCTATTCCCGATACACCTGTGATCAGGATGCCCTCGCCGTATACATCTACCAGTACGCCGTGCCTGATCTCGGTCGGTGCAAGCCGTTCACTGATCCACTCTATGATCTCAACCAGCACACCTGCAGTGTCCTGTTTTGCCACCAGTACCGGCATGCCTCTTTCAGATGCAGCATCGATCAATTCGGGAAACGGCTCCTGTCCCCTGCAGACTATGACCGCCGGTATGCCTGTCTCAACAAGCCTCTTTATCCTGACTGCCCTGTCTTTTGAGTCCATCTGCCTGAGATAGAAGACCTCCAGCTCACCAAACAGCTGCAGGCGCTCTGTATCGAAATGTCCCTCGTATCCTGTAAGGAACATCTGAGGTCTGTTAACGCCCCTGTGATATATTTTTATTGTGCTGAGATCGATCTGCGGAGTCCGGTTCTCCATCTTCATACGCTGCGCGATCTCTTCAAGAGTTACATATTTTCTTTCCATTTTTACTCCTTGGAGAGGGTTTAGATCATTATATTGATTGTATCATTTGGAGGCAAAGAATTCCACTACGGCCTGCGCCGCAGCGCTGTTCATTCCCTCTACTTCCATCAGTTCCTCAACGGATGCTTCCTTCAGCTTATCGAGCGATCTGAAGTGCCGCGTAAGTGCAAGCCTCCTCTTCGGTCCGATGCCCGGGATGTCATCAAGGATCGACCTCACCTGTCCCTTGCTCCTGAGGCTCTTATGATACTCTATCGCGAACCGGTGGGTCTCATCCTGTATCCTGGTGATCAGCCTGAACGGCTCGGCAGCCCTGTCCATCTCATATTCACGGTTGCTGTAGATCAGTCCTCTTGTTCTGTGCCTGTCGTCCTTGATCATTCCGCACACCGGTATGTCAAGGTCCGGTCCCAGAGCATCCAGCACCGCGCTCACCTGTCCCTTTCCTCCGTCTATGAGCAGAAGATCCGGTTTTGGCCATTCCTCATGCGAAAACCGCCTCTTAAGGACCTCTGCCATGCTGGCATAATCGTCAGGTCCGGTCACTGTCTTTATCTTAAACTTCCTGTAATCGTTCTTCTTCGGTCGTCCGTCCTCGAATACGACCATCGAGCCGACGCTCTCATAACCTGCGGTGTTTGAGATATCATAAGACTCGATGCGCTTTGCGTAATTGATCCCGAGCATCCTTGATATCTCGGTTACCGCTCCTTTGGTCCGCATCTCCTCTCTTTTTGCCTTCTCTTTGTCCTGGCTCAGTGCTATGCGGGCATTCTCCTCGGCGAGCTCAACCATCTTCTCCTTTTTGCCCTTCACAGGATTGCAGATCGATACCTTATGGCCGGCCTTCGCAGCGAGCCAGTTCTCTATGGCTTCCTGATCATCTATCTTCTCGGGGAGATGTATCTCTGCCGGAAGGAACGGGGTTCCTGCGTAATACTGTTTTACAAAGCTTGAGATGATCTCATCCCTGCCCTCATCAGGCGCAACGGTCAGATAGAACAGCTCTCTGTCTATCAGCTTTCCGTTTCTTATGAAGAAAACCTGCATGATGGCGTCGAATCCGTTGACCGCCAGGCCGAGAACATCCCTGTTGTTTCCGGGATCGTATTCCATCTTCTGTTTCTGGCTGATCGTCTGTGCCGATATGAGCAGTTCCTTTAACTGACCTGCCTTTTCGTATTCCATCCGCTCCGAAGCGGCGTACATCTCTTCCTTCAGATGATCCGTCAGCTCCTGATGGTTTCCTTCAAGAAACCGCCTAACCTTAGCTATCCTCTCACCATACTCCTCTGCTGAAACTTCTCCTGTGCATATGCCGCTGCAGCGTCCTATGTGGTAATTAAGGCACGGTCTTTCCTTCCCTATGTCTCTTGGGAACACTCTGCTGCAGGTCCTGAGCTTATACACCTGCCTGAGCAGTTCTATCACGCTCTTTACATCCGTTCCCGTCGGATAAGGACCGTAATACTTGTCCCTGTCCTTTTTGACCTTTCTGGTCAGTACCAGCCTCGGATATTCTTCGCTGACGGTAAGCTTAATATAAGGATAAGTCTTGTCATCCTTGAGCATGGTGTTATACCGCGGCCTGTTCTCCTTTATGAGGTTATTCTCGAGGATCAGCGCCTCCACCTCGGAGTCGGTCACGATATATTCGAACCATGATATCAGCGATACCATTTTCTCGATCTTAGGCGAGCGGGACCTGCCCTTGTCGAAGTACTGCTTTACCCTGTTCTTCAGTATTTTAGCCTTCCCGATGTAAATGATCTCATCCCGGTCGTTATGCATCAGATAAACGCCGGGTTTCGCGGGAAGTTTCTTCAGTTCTTCATGTATGTCAAACATATCCTAATCGTACAGCCTGACGGATAGAAAATCAAACTTTTATCCACAGCAATTTATATTTATGCTATAATCCCAGCATGAATAAGAGCCTTGATGAAAATGCCGGTAACGGCAGCATAAAGAAAAAGAAACGGTCCAGTGCACTGTTTATCATTCTGATAGTCCTTGCTGCAGGCGTATTCTGCTTTGCGGGATACAAACTGATAGGGATATTAGGCAATTATAAACAGTCTGAAGATTCATATGATAACATCAGGGATGTGGTACAGGAAACCGGCACCAACGCATATGCGCAGTCAGACCCTGATGCTATTGATTATGAACCTTTTGACTATGACTTATCCAATCGTGCAGGTATCGAATATGAGGATGAATACGACGAAGGAATAACCTATGATTATAAGGCGCTGCTTGCGATCAATCCGGATACCATCGGCTACATAAAGGCAAGAGGCGAAGGAAAGATCGTTGATTATCCGGTTGTTCAGGCCAAGGACAATGATTATTACATGGATCATCTGTTTGACAGAACGGTAAATGCTGCCGGAAGCATCTTCATGGACTTTAACTGCATAAGGCGCTTCAGTTCTGAATACAGTATTCTCTATGGCCACAATATGGCATCAGGAAGCCGGATGTTCGGCTATCTGAAGCAGTATGAGAACGAACAGTATCACAACTCCCATCTGGAGTATGATATCTTCACTCCCTATGCGCATTATGTTTATAAAGTGATTGCTGCATACAAGAGCGACACAAACGATCTTGCCTACAGTGCTCCTGTCCTTTTTAATTACGGTTCCATGTCACCCGAGTCAAGGATTGCCGGGCTTAAAGAACTTGCGGAGCATGCCATATCTCTAGGGAAATACAGAACCGGATATGATGTGAATGAAATAGGAAAAAGGTCCCATTTTATCGCGTTATCAACATGCTACGGAGATTATTCCGACCCCAGCAGGTTCATAGTACTGCTCTCCAGAGACCGTATCGTGATCCCGAGACCGGAAACAGAAAAAACCTCGAAATAGAAGAACTGCTCCGGAACACGGCTCCGGAGCAGTTCTTTATTTGCCTATCTATATTCTTCTGCAAGCTGTTCAAACAGTGGAAGCGCCCTCTCTATTGTATCCCTTGCCACACAGTATGCTATCCTTACATATCCCGGGCAGCAGAATGCCGATCCCGGTGACAGGAGCATGTGATACTTGTTTTTCGCGCGCTCGGAGAATTCTCTGTCGTCTTCTGTCGGCGTCTTCACAAACAGGTAGAAGGCTCCATCAGGACGCACATATTCGAGTCCTGCCTTGTCCAGTCCCGCCATCAGTATTTTCCTGTTGGTATCATATACGCTGACGTCCGTAAACTTATCCAGAACCTTTACTATGGCTTTTTGCTGCAGTGAAGGCTCGTTAACACATCCCAGGACCCTTATCGCTATGCCAAGTCCGGTGCTTATGCGGTCTGCTTCATCAGCATCGGGAGAGACGGCAAGATATCCTATCCTCTCGCCCGGCACTGACATTGCCTTGCTGAACGAATATGCCATCAGGGTATTTCTGTAATATCCGGCGATAAACGGAACCTGCACTCCGTCATATACCAGCTCCCTGTAAGGCTCATCAGTGATCAGATATATGGAATGTCCGTATTTCTTCTGCGCCTCTTCCAGTACGGCCGCGATCTCCTTTATGGCATCCTCGCTGTAAACGATGCCTGTGGGATTGTTGGGGTTATTGATGATGACTGCCTTTGTTCTTTCATTTAAGGCGTTCCTGAATTCCTCCGGATCCGGTATGAATGTGGGAGGATTGGGAGGGACTACTGTCGTAACTGCTCCGAAATTGGAGATATAATTTCCGTACTCAAGGAAATAAGGGGCAAAAACCACTACCTCATCGCCCGGGTCTGTAAGTACTTTTAGAGCCGCGACGATGGCATTTGCCGCCCCTACCGTCATGGCTATGTCCTTGAACCCGTAATGGCTTCCGAATCTCTTATTCAGATCATCAGCTATGGCTGCTCTTGTCTCTTCATATCCCGCATTGCTCATGTAGCTATGCAGTGAAAATGAATCATTTTCATCAAGGACCTGCCTTATCGCATCGTTAAACTCGGGAGGTGTCGGTGTGCTTGGATTTCCGAGGCTGAAATCAAACACATTTTCCTTTCCGTATTTGACGGCCATCTGCTTTCCTTCCTCGAACATTGTCCTCAGGACCGAACTGTTTGCCATCAGCTTTTCCATGGCTTTTGATATTGCGCTCATTGTTTTCCTCTTTCTGTATGTGCTGGCTTTTTCTTTTTTAGATAATGCCACGGCTCCCGCGTCATTTCAATTTAAAGTTGTGATATTTAGTCGGGTATATTATAATTATCATACTTTTGAGACCAGTTCTTTGGAGAGAAAAATGAAAAAGATCACAGCTCTGACTGTCTTCATTTTAATAATGGTACTGTGTCTGGCATCATGCGGAAAAAAGCCTGATGCTCCCACAACTGCCGCCACAACCGGCGCCTCTGCCGAAACTGAGACTGCCGCACCGGCTACAGGAGGCGACCTCGTCGGGAACTGGAAAGAAGATGTATTCGACTCAGGCTTTACCTTCAACGCTGACGGTACCGGAACCGACACCTTCTGGGATCTGACATTTACCTATTCCATAGAAGGAAATGAAGTTCTGATCATTTATGATACTGACCTGTACGGAGCTTCAAGATATACGTATTCTGTATCAGGCGATACCCTTTCAATGACACGTATTGATGAGGAGGAAACTTCAACATTCAATTACAAAAAGGCTGACATGCCCGAGACCACAGCTGAAACTGCTGAAAGTGAAACTGCTGAGGGTGAGACCGCAGAACAGAACTAAATCAAACCTAAGACTCCCGCGGATACCGGTCCGCGGGAGTTTTTTTATTGTCTGAAGAATTTCAGCAGCACCTTGCTGCCCACTTTATACAGCGGCGTTTCAAATCTCTTTGCCGCATTCTTTAGTTCATCTCTGATATGGAGTCCCTGCGGGCAGTGCTGTTCACATTTGCCGCAGCCTGTACACATGCCGGCATTTGAACTTTTTTTCCTGAGGGCTGTGCACATGGCATAATCCGCAAGCGCTCTGATATAACCCTGCTCGCCAAAGCTTTCATTATACAGAGAAAATATGGTAGGTATCGCTACTCCCTGCGGGCATGGCTGACAGTATCCGCAGCCAGTGCAGCCGACCTTCATGTTGTTGTTGATCTTTGCGATCACCCGTCTGAAGACTTCTTGGTCTCTATCAGTCAGTTCTCCTGCCTGCGCCTGACTTGCTATCCTGCAGTTCTCGTTGATCTGGGCAATGTCGTTCATCCCGGAAAGGACCACATTTACCTGCTCGTGATCCCACAGCCATCTGAGAGCCCATTCCGCAGGGCTTCTGTCAGGATCTGCCTTGGCGAATTCCGCTTTGGCGCTCTTCGGGAGCTTATCCGCAAGACGCCCGCCTCTTAACGGTTCCATTATGACAACCGGAATGCCCTTCTCATGCGCATGGTTCAGCCCGTCGATACCGGCCTGCGTTCTCTCATCCATGTAGTTGAACTGTATCTGGCAGAAATCCCAGTCATAGCTGTCAATGATCCGGTTGAAGTTGACCGTGTCACCATGAAATGAGAATCCGACGTTTGCCACCTTGCCTTCAGCTTTTTTCTGAGAAAGCCAGGCGTCTATTCCCATGTCACAGAGCCTCTGCCAGGTCTCGACACTGGTCAGGAAATGCATCAGATAATAATCGATATGATCTGTCTTCAGACGGGTAAGCTGCTCATTAAAGTACCGGTCCATGTCCTCGGGTTTCTTGATCAGATAATGCGGCAGTTTGGTCGCTATCTTCACGCGGTCACGCAAGCCGTTCTTATGCAGGATCTCGCCAAGGACAGCTTCGCTTCCCGGGTAAATGTATGCGGTATCAAAATAGTTGACACCCGCGTCGATCGCAGCGAGTATCTCCTTCTCTGTCTTTTCCTTATCTATCCCCGGTCCTTTGTGGCTGAATCTCATGCATCCGTATCCGAGGATTGACAGCTTCTCACCGTTTTTCTGGTTTTCCCTGTAATTCATAATGCAGATCCTTTATCACAGTCTTTAAATATTGTACACTTTTTCCGTGCTTATTCATCAAGAAAGTTTACATTCTCAATAAAAAGTGTTAATATTCCAAAGTTGCATACACAGTACATAAGAGGTAATTGATGAATATTAAGCAGGAAAATATAAGAAACATAGCGATCATCGCTCACGTTGACCACGGCAAGACAACTCTTGTCGATGCCATGCTCGCACAGAGCGGCGTTTTCCGTGAAGGTCAGGAAGTCGTTGAGCGTGTAATGGACTCAAATGATCTTGAAAGGGAGCGCGGCATAACCATACTCTCCAAGAACACCGCCATTACTTACAACGGTGTAAAGATCAATATAATTGACACTCCCGGTCATGCCGATTTCGGCGGTGAGGTCGAGCGTGTCCTCAAAATGGTAAATGGTGTCATTCTCCTTGTTGATGCATTTGAAGGCACCATGCCCCAGACCAAGTTCGTGCTCAAGAAGGCTCTTGACCTTGATCTTGACGTTATCGTCTGCATAAACAAGATCGACCGTCCCGAGTCCAGACCCGAAGCAGTCATTGATGAGGTCCTTGAGCTCATGATGGACCTGGAAGCATCAGACAGGCAGCTTGACGCTCCGATCGTATTCGCTTCAGCCAAGAAAGGATATGCCCTTAAGGATCTTGGAGATGACCCTGTCGACCTTAAACCGCTGTTCGATACGATCATAGAGTCGATCACTCCGCCCGAAGGTGACCCCGATGCGGGAACACAGATCCTCATTTCCACTATAGATTATAATGAATATGTCGGACGTATCGGTGTCGGCAAGGTTGACAACGGTTCCATCGCGGTCGGACAGGAGATCTTAAGGCTTAACGCCCATAATCCTGACACCCATGAGAAAGTAAGGATCACCAAGCTCTACCAGTTTGACGGTCTGAACAAGGTCGATGTCAAGGAAGCCCATGTAGGTGACATCGTCGCGCTTTCAGGAATTGCTGACCTTCAGATAGGTGATACGATCTGCTCTCCCGAGAACAGCGAGCCGATCCCGTTCCAGAAGATCTCTGAGCCCACCATTTCCATGAACTTCATGGTAAATGACAGCCCGCTTGCAGGACTTGAAGGCAAATACTGCACTTCCCGCCAGATCAGGGAGCGCCTCTACAGAGAGCTGAACACTGACGTTTCTCTCAGAGTTGAGGATACCGAATCAACTGACACCTTCAAGGTCTCAGGACGCGGAGAGCTCCATCTGTCTGTCCTCATAGAGAACATGAGGCGTGAAGGATACGAGTTCGCAGTAAGCAAGGCTGAAGTCATCTACCACTACGATGAAAACGGCAAGAAACTCGAGCCCATCGAGACTGCATACATTGATGTCCCTGATGAATTTGCAGGAACGATCATCAGCATGCTCTCGGAGCGCAAAGGAACTCTGCTTGGCATGAGCACTCTTTCTGACGGTTCACAGAGGCTTGAGTTCTCCATCCCTGCAAGAGGCCTTATAGGATTCCACGGACTCTTCCTCACATCCACAAAGGGAACCGGCGTCCTGAACACCGTCTTTGACGGATATGAGCCCTATAGAGGTGATATCGCTTACAGGAAGCAGGGATCACTGATCGCGTTTGAAGCAGGCGAATCTGTTACATACGGACTGTTCGCCGCACAGGACAGAGGAACTCTGTTCATCGGACCGGGAGAAAAGGTCTATGCCGGAATGGTCATTGGCGAGAACGGAAAAGCGGAAGACATAGAATTGAATGTCTGCAAGACCAAACATCTTACCAACACCCGTTCATCGTCAGCAGATGAAGCTTTGAGACTGACTCCTCCTAAGATCCTGTCACTTGAACAGGCACTGGAGTTCATAGATACTGATGAGCTTCTGGAAGTCACTCCGACAAGCCTCAGGATAAGAAAGAGGATCCTGGATTCAAGGGAGAGAAAGAGGTCTAATTTCAAATAAATTCTTAAGAGAAAAAACGAGCCGCTGCAGATCTGCAGCGGCTCTTGTCATTTCTGACTATTATTGTCTTATCCGAAGATCAGTGAGAGCAGTCCCTGTCCTCCGTTAACTGCAAGGAATGCAGGAATGAAGACCAGTGAAACGACTGTCATCAGCTTGATCAGGATGTTGATAGAAGGTCCTGATGTATCCTTGAACGGGTCACCGACTGTATCACCGGTAACTGCTGCCTTATGGGCATCAGATCCTTTGCCGCCGTGCTTTCCGCCTTCAATGTATTTCTTAGCATTGTCCCATGCACCGCCTGCGTTGCTCATGAAGATAGCCATGAGAACACCTGCAACAAGTGCACCTGCCAAAAGTCCGCCAAGCGCGCTCACACCAAGAAGAACACCTACCAGAACAGGAGCGATGATGGCGATAACTGCGGGAGCGATCATCTGCTTAAGGGATGCCTGAGTTGAGATGGATACGCATCTTGTATAGTCAGGTTTAGCCTTGCCCTCCATGATGCCGGGGATCTCCCTGAACTGACGGCGAACCTCGACAACCATCTGGTTAGCTGCCTTGGAAACTGATGACATTGTAAGTGCCGAGAAGAAGAACACCAGCATGCCTCCAAGCAGAAGTCCTATAACAACGTTAGGATCAAGGATGTTAATGGAGAATATGCTGCTTGCGTCTGCGCCATTAACCTTGTCTGCAAATGATGAGAACAGAGCAAGTGCTGTAAGGGCTGCAGATCCGATCGCGAATCCTTTACCAATTGCAGCTGTTGTATTGCCGACTGAGTCAAGTTTGTCTGTTATATTACGGACACTCTCATCAAGTTCGCTCATCTCAGCAATACCGCCTGCATTGTCAGCGATAGGGCCGTAAGCGTCAACCGCAACTGTGATACCGGTTGTAGAAAGCATTCCGACTGCAGCAAGAGCAATGCCGTATACACCGGCGCTCATGCCATCATTTGCGAAGCCGCCCATAACAGCGAATGAAACAAATATACCAATACAGATCAGGATGATAGGAAGGACCGTAGATCTCATACCTACCGACAGACCTGAGATAATGGTTGTTGCATGGCCTGTCTCGGACTGTTTTGCAATTTCCTTGACTGAGCCATATTTATCCGAAGTATAAACCTCTGTAAGCGTACCAATAAGCAGTCCGACGGCAATACCTGCCACAATGGAGATTGCCGGTCTGACTGAAGAAAGCAGGATACCGCTGAATATAAATGCAACGATAATAACTACTGCTGAAGAGACATATGTACCGATGTTCAGAGCTACCTGAGGATTTGAACCTTCCTTTGTACGAACAAAAAGTGTACCGATTATGGAAGCGATCAGGCCAACAGCTGAAATGATAACAGGGAAAAGAACTTCTGCCGGGATAGTAACAGCAGCACCTGCGCCCTTTACGGCAAATGCGATTCCAAGCGTGATAGCTGAGATAAGTGAGCCGACATAAGATTCAAAAAGGTCAGCTCCCATTCCGGCTACGTCACCAACGTTGTCACCAACATTATCAGCAATGGTAGCGGGGTTACGGGGATCATCTTCAGGGATTCCTGCCTCAACCTTACCAACTAGGTCAGCGCCTACGTCAGCTGCCTTGGTATATATACCGCCGCCGACACGTGCAAAAAGCGCGATTGAAGATGCACCAAGCGAGAACCCGAAAAGTACATCTGCTGCTTTCGCGACATCGCCTGTAACAGCCCAGTAAATAAGGAAAATAGCACTTACACCAAGACATCCGAGACCTGCAACGCACATGCCCATTACGGCGCCGCCTTTAAAAGCAATACCGAGAGCACCATTCATGCCCTTTGTTCTTGCCGCATTTGCTGTCCTTACATTGGCCTTTGTAGCAACTGTCATTCCGAAGAAACCTGCAAGTACTGAGAAAACAGCACCGATCAGGAAACAGATTGCAGTTATCCATCCGATAAAAATACCGATGATAAGACCAAGTACAATAACGAATACTACCAGTATCTTGTACTCTGAGAACAGGAATGCTCTTGCGCCTTCAGCGATAGCATGAGCTATCTCTTTCATTCTGTCAGTGCCTTCATCCTGTTTGGAAACGACAGCCGCGAGGATAGCCGCATAAATAAGGGCAATCACTCCGGCACCGATTCCGCACCACATTAAACCACTCATCATTTACACTCCTTTTTCAAAAAATGATATATTTCAATCAATTAATATTACGCAAAATTAACTATAAAGTCAACTGTTTCAACGCCTTTTTTGAGCATATGTAACAAGAACTGAGCTATTGTTTTATCGAGAAAATATAAAGACAGGCAGTACCGTTAAGTACTGCCTGCTTCATTTAAGATAACTCCGCACCGGTATCACCGGCTGCGTTGGCCAGACGATATTCTATTGTTTCAATATCAATCCATCTGGTTGACGGCTTTGGCAAGACGTGAAACCTTACGTGCTGTCATGTTCTTATGATAAACACCCTTTGTTTCTGCCTTGTCCAGCTCTGCTGTAGCAAGTTTAAGAGCCTCAAGAGCTGCGGCCTTGTCGCCGGCTTCGATAGCTGCATTAACTTTCTTTACAGAAGTTTTGACCTTGGATCTGATAGCCTTGTTGCGGGCTGTTCTCTTCTCTGTGATCAGAACTCTTTTCTTAGCTGATTTAATGTTCGCCATTCTAAATCCTCCACAATTTACAAGTCACTTTCGCTTAAATCTCCTGAGAGAGTGATGGATCTTCAAGCTCTGCCGCTGCATTGGATTTGCGGACGTAACCAATAACAGCAAAAGACATTTTAAGCGAATGGCAAAGCAAAGTCAAGCAGTAACCTTAATATTTATTGCGTTATCTGCCGCAGTTAGGGCATCCGCCCTTGTTTGTGTCATATTTGGTTCCGCAGTACGCGCAGTAGCGGTATACGGGTTCCGGTTCGGGTATCGGTGCAGGTGCGGGGGCAGGTTCGGCTGCCGGAGCGGCTGTTTCAGAGTTGTGAACCCACGGAGGTGTAACTCCTGCTGCCGGTTTCCATGCAGGTGTCGGATCCGGTTCCGGAGCAGGCGCCGGTGCAGGGGCGGGTTCAACGGCTTTTGTATCATCAGGGCCTTTTTTGCAGCATTCGTTCGGGATTTTTTTGTCAATGGACATAAGCTTTGATGCGGTGATGACAAGAAGAAGAGAATACTCATATATGATCCTGGCAATTACAGGCCCGATAAACATAAGGATAAGTCCTGTCCAGCCGTTCCATCTTGAATAAGATCCAAAGAATCCTCCATATCTTTCAACGCTGAACAGAAGGAAGAATCCGATCAGTATGCAGGCAAAGGTTGTGAAAATATAAAGCACTTTCAGAATCTTCTCAATGTAAAGAGTCTTGAAATTGAAAATGTCACGGATCACGGAAAAGAACTTATTCAGTTTATCCTTTTTCTTTTCGGGCATTACGAGAATGCAGAGAACTACTGTTGCTCCTATCGCAAGAATTGTACCGATTATTACTGGTATTGATGCACTCATTTTATTACCTCCTATAATTGCCTCCCGGCATTTTTATTTATTTTACATCATAGAAACAATAAATGTAACTATGCCTATGTTTTTTTAACAGGCTGCGCGATCAGCGGGCAATTGAAAAAGCCGATTATTCTATGCTATTATTATTTCATCTGAAAACTGCTTTGTGAGGTTGGTAAATTGAGTGCATCTGTCAGACGGTCAGAAAGAGAATCCGGGATCGAGCTTTTGAAGATCATCGCCATGGTACTTATCGTACTTAACCACCTGATCCAGTCTCTGACCGAGGTCAATCTTAACATGCCTTTTTCCGATTATGTTCTGGACATCAATTCGAGCACAACGAACATCACCAATCTGCTGCTCGCGATCCTGCGTATTTCAGGCTGCCTCGGAAATGATATCTTTGTAGTATGCTCCGCATGGTTTTTCCTGAACAGCAAAGGCTCTTCCAAGAAAAAGACCGTATTCCTGATCATCAATATCTGGGCTGTTTCAATTCTCATGTTTGCTATAACCTATCTGTGCGGATGCGACCTGGACAGGGATGAGACTCTAAAACAGTTCTTCCCCACATCAAATGCGAACAACTGGTTCCTTACCTGTTATATATTGTTCTATCTGCTGCATCCGTTCCTTAATAAGATAATATACGGACTCAAAAAGCAGACATTGTTGATCACCACATTTACCCTCGTAATGCTTTACTCACTGATCAACTTCTTCAGGCCATGGTTTTTCAACGGGAATCTGTTCTACATGACAGATCTTGTTGTATGGATAATGATCTATTTTGTTGTAGCGTACATGAAGCTCTATGCCATAGATGCCGCTGCGAGCATCCGGATAAATGTGATATCGCTCATAATAGGTCTTGCCGGCCAGGCGCTCTGTACCTGTGCCATAAACCTGATGGGGCTTAAATGGGACATGTTCAACGGGAAACTGCTTTACTTCAATTATGGCGGAAGTCCTTTTGTGATCCTGACCGCGCTTGCTGCTCTGAACCTGGTAAGGCACATGACTTTCAGGAGCAGGTTCATAAATTACATTTCAGGACTTTCACTGCTGGTTTATCTGATCCATGAAAATGTGATAATAGCATGGCAGTACAGACCCTACATTTTCATATACATCTATCAGCATTTCGGATACAGTCACATAATACTCTGGCTTTTCGCAGTGCTCATCGCATATTTCGTTGCATCCGTCATTGCAGCGTTCATTTACAGGCAGACGGTTGAACGGCTGGTCAGGCTTGTAAGTGACAAAGTTTATTTGTGGCTGAAAGCCCTGTACGGCAAGATTGAAAAAGGGCTGATGAAGATACACTAAAGCCCAAGGAAATAAGGAAATAAAAAAGGATACCGCCCGCAAGCGGTATCCTTTTGCTTTCATTAAGATCAGTATGTTACGACCGTAGTTCCGTAAGGTATGTTGTTATATATCCACTGTGCATTTTTTGTAGCAAGCCTTATGCAGCCATGTGATACATGTCCTCCAAGAGACGGATCCATGTCTACCCACGACTGATATCTATACAAGGTAGAATGGATGAAATATCCTCCGGATGCGAAGTTGGAAGCATAGTATACCGTATAACACAAAGGATTTGAATATACCAGCGGATTAATGGTATCCGGTCCGCTGAACGAATAAGTCTTGTACTGTATCTGGAAGACGCCCTTAGGTGTCTTTGTGCTTCCCGCGCCTGTAGTAGTACGCCAGATGGCCTGAAGTGACCAGCTGCCTTTTTTCCCATAGAAGACTGCCAGATTGTTCGAGCTGCAGTCTACAAGGATGAGCCAGTTGGTTGAGCTGCTGTAGCTCTGTGCCTTGATCTCCATCAATCTCTCATTTACAGAGACCTTGCTGTTAACAACTTTCCAGTTGTCAACCACTCCATTTATGGATCCATAGATCGTACCGTTTTTCTTAAACGTAACTTTTCCGTTTTCTACATACCACCAGCCATTTTTGTTATATCCAAAACCGGTATAATCAAAATTGACCTTGCCGCCTTGGCAGTACCACCAGCCGTTTTCGTTCTCTTCGATAGTATTGCAGCCAAAGTCTACTTTTCCATTGACTATGCGCCACCAGCCGTACCTGTTTTGCTGAATGCCCGTATAGCCGAACTGAACCCGGCCGCCTTTGCAGTACCACCAGCCATATTCATTTTCTTCAACTGTATTGCAGTTAAAGTCTACCTTACCGTTGACTATGCGCCACCAGCCGTTCTTGTTGTTTCTTATGCCGGTATAGTCAAACTGGACCTCGCCGCCTTTGCAGTACCACCAGCCGTTTTCATTTTCTTCAACTGTATTACAGCTAAAGTCTACTTTACCGTTGACTATGCGCCACCAGCCATGGGCGTTCGGTTTGATACCGGTATAATTGAACTGGACTTTGCCGTCTTTTATGTACCACCAGCCGTTTTCATTCTTTTCAACCGATGTGCAGTCAAAGTCAACCATACCATTGACTATGCGCCACCAGCCGTTCTTATTCGGCTTTATTCCGGTATGTGATGTCTGGATATCATCACCGACAACATAATACCAGTTTCCGTCTTCCTTCAGGACGACATCTTCCTTCCCGCCGCACTTTGTGCACTTGCCGCCGCTGATATTATGCGCGATCTTATCTACTGTCTCTGTATAAGAATCTCCGCAGTGCTCACATGTGTATGTCTTTTCGCCTTCAGCTGTACATGTAGGCTGTTTTGTGATACTTGACTTATAAGAATGGCCCGCCGGAGCCAAATAGCCTTCTCCGCCTTCTGCTTTCCATGCTTCAAGATCAGTGATCTCAGCAGTTCCTGCCTCGTCGCTGAAATACTTTCCGCATTCACTGCACTCCCAATACTCTTTTATTCCGGATGCAAGGCAGGTAGCTTCTATTCCATCAACATGTGTAAGCGCGTGCGAAACTGCGATATAGCCTTCTCCGCCTTCTGCTTTCCACGCTTCAAGATCAGTGATCTCTGTTCCTTCCTGATCGCTGAAAAATTTCCCGCATTCACTGCACTCCCAATACTCTTTTGTACCCGGGGTTGTACAGGTTGCATTAACTGCATCTATCTTATTAAGTGTTGTATCTTCCGCATCTGTATGAACACACGCTGAGGCAAGTTCCACCTCCGGATCATCCGCAAATGCGGTGACCGAAAACGCTGCGCTCATGATTGCTATAATAAGAATAGTGATCAATTTTTTCATTTTGCACTAGTCTCCCATTTTTAGTTAATTAATCTTACATTTTTCAGCGAAAAAAAGCAATAAGGCCGTCTTTCTTTTTTCGATTTGTTGTTACATAATACATGCATGATTTCACTTCAAACGGAGGCAGAACATGGATACATACAGACATCTGGTACAATATTATGAAACTGACAAAATGGGGATCACCCATCACTCAAACTATGTCAGGTGGATGGAAGAAGCCCGTGTGCATCTGCTGAAAGAAGCCGGCTGGGGTTTTTCGAAAATGGAGGAGATGGGGATCTCTTCCCCTGTTGTATCCATTGAATGCAGATACCGTCTCCCAAGCTATTTTGAAGATGAGATATCAGTCGAAACCTGTGTTGAATCCATTACCGGAGTCAAACTCCGTATCAGATATGTCATGAAAAATACCGATGGCAAAGTGGTATGTGAAGGAAGATCTGAACATGCCTTCTTTAAAGACGGCAAACCTCTTCACATCGAAAAGAACATGCCCGGTTTTTTTGAAGCCCTGAAGGAGCATCTGGACGTTCAGCCTTAGATCACGCCTCCGCCCAGAACAATGTCCCCGTCATAGAATACCGCTGCCTGCCCCGGTGTTATCGCCCGCTGCGCCTCATCAAAGATCACGTGAGCCTTGTCTTCTCCGACCGGAGTCAGTGTTGCGTCCTGCTCTTTATGCCTGTAGCGGATCTTAACTCTGCATCTTATGTTTCCGTCAGGTGCTTTTCCACTGATCCAGTTCACTTCGCTTACATCCATTTCCCTGCTGAAAAGATCACTGTTTCTGCCCAGCACAACAGTATTGTCTTCGGGGCAGATACGGCAGACATAATAAGGTTCGCTTGAAGCTATCCCAAGACCTCTCCTTTGTCCTACAGTGTAATGGATTATTCCTTTATGCGGACCTATGCGGTTGCCATCCGGGTCCACAAAGTCTCCCGGTACTGACAGATTTCCCGTTATCCGCTCAACTGCCGCAGCATAATCTCCATCAGGCACAAAGCATATGTCCTGGCTGTCAGGCTTTTCGGCATTGATGAATCCCAGTTCAGCCGCAAGCGCCCTTGCCTGTATCTTCGTCATGCCGCCAAGCGGGAACAATGTGTGCGAAAGCTGATCCTGCGTCATGGAGTAAAGCACATAACTTTGGTCCTTTGAAGGATCAAGCGCCTTCTTAAGCAGATATCTGCCGTCATCTCTTTTTTCTATACGCGCGTAATGGCCTGTGACCACATAGTCACAGCCCAGCACCTGTGCTCTTTCGTGGAGTTTTCCGAACTTGAGATACCGGTTGCAGTCTATGCAGGGGTTGGGAGTCCTTCCCGCTAAATAACTATCTGCGAACCTGCAGATAACGTTTTTCCTGAATTCTTCCTTAAAATTAAAGACGTGGTAAGGTATGCCGAGCTTCATCGCAATGCTCCTGGCGTCTTCCACGTCGCTTAAAGAACAGCAGGTGCGCTCATCAACGGCACCTGCGTCTTCATTATCATATAATCTCATTGTGCAGCCTGTGCATTCAAATCCTGCCTGCTGCGTGAGATAAGCGGCGACAGCAGAGTCCACACCGCCGCTCATGGCTATGAGTGCTTTCATCATCAATACCAGCCCATGGTGCTTCCCTGCTCATAATCGAGTTCATACCAGCCGCCGCCTTCATGGGCATATGACCAGCCGTGCAGGTACATTGTCAGATTAGTGATGCGCTCGCGGATGATCTTCACATCTATTTCAGCCTTTTCAATGGCACCCGGCTCCTTCTCGATCTTCTGGTTATAGTTATATTCAGCCTTGGCATACTCCCTGCAGAGGAATTCGATCATTTCTTCCATTCCTCCAAGTTTTGACAGCTTATCGGCCATCTCATCATTTGCCAGTTTTTCGTACATTATCTTTTCAGATTCTGTCATTATGCCTTTATAAGCGAGTCTTTCCTGTTCAGTCATTTTTGTGATCTCCTATATCGTCTCTTTCTGCTTATGAGCATTTTATCATAATTCACATACTACCGCTACTTGAGTGATGCCATAATGGGCAAATAGTTCTGCCGCCCCTTCCGGGATCCGCTCGCCGCATACTAACAGCGGAACGGCCGGCGGGCATGAAAGATCGGTATCAGCTAGTACCCTGCCCGCGGCCGAATCGGATGATATGATCTCAGATGCTGAAAACATGGCTTCCCTGATCGTTAACACTTTTTCAGGTTTCATACCGGGAAGCGCGGATTTTGAGCATTTTGAGATGCTGTCCGAAACTTTATCCATGGCAGAAACAAGTCTCTCATAGTCTTTACTGTCATTGTACGGAGACAGCATAAGAACAACGTAGTCCGGATCGGCATACTCGCATTCGATCCCGCTTTGCCTTAATATGTCTGCCAGTTTTCCACCTTCGAAACCTGCAGCTGCCGCATCCACCGTAATCTTTAAAGGCTCTTCGCCATGCAGCGTCCATCCCTGGCAGTTCAGCCGCTGAGTACATTTACGCACTGCTTCGCAGCACTTCTTTAAGTCTTCCCTGAACGTTCCTGCAAGGACTGCATTAGTTTCGTCAAGCGATCTGAGCAGCATGTACGACGGGCTTGTGGAGCCGAACAGCGCAAGCGCCTTTTTTGCATAATTTATGTAAGTATCCTTATCCGCCGCTTCAGAGCTTACATGCAGATATGCGCAGCCGGTCAGCGCGGGAAGCGTTTTATGCGCGGAATCACAGCACATGTCCGCTCCAAGATCGATCGGATGGATGGCCGGCTCAAGGAAATGCAGATATGCTCCATGGGCATTGTCTACCAACAGCGGGATATCAAATTCATGCACCGCCTCTGAAATGGATCGTATGTCCTGCATCCCGCCAAGGTAATCCGGCGATGTCAGATATACTGCCGCAGGCTTAACCTTCATGGATGATATTTTTTCCCTTACCTGTGCCGCGCTTACCCTGCAGCTGCAAAGTGAGTACTCCGTATCTTCGGGATAAAGCCACTCAACCTCCAGGCCAAGCAGAGCTGCTGCAGTAATAAACGCGTGGTGTGCATTTCTGGCCGCAAGTATCATATTCCCTTTGCAGGCATTTCCCCATTTGCAGGCGAGCGCGAGCATTGCACGGATACATTGGCTCGACCCTTCCGCAGAGTAAAAAGTGGCCGCTGTCCCAAACAGCCCAGATGCATTTAACTCGCTTTCAGCAATAATGCCGGACGCTTCATAGAGCGAATCAGCCCCTTGGATCTCTGTGATATCTTCTTCGTACCCGGGGATCCGGCCTTTATGTCCCGGCATATGAAAACGTACTGTATCTGACAAAGCATATTCAGTTAAGAAGTCCCTGATCGGCGTCTTCATTTTTCATCTGCCCTCAAGCTGCTGTTCTGCCTGAAGCCATATGGCGCATTCCATCCTTTTACGGAAGAGCTCACACCCCGGCTCATAGATGCCTGTGATGCTTCCGGAAGCATGGAACGCATTAGCGGCGCATCCGCCGGAGCACCAGAGCTTTGCCCAGCAGTCAGCGCACTCGGGACGTGTATACACATTGCACGAACGGAATTCCTCCTGTCTTGCTGCATTAGTCACTCCCGAGTAAATGTCTCCCAGTTTATATCCTTCTTCTCCCACGAACTGATGGCACGGATAGAGGTCTCCCCAGGGGGTCACAGCCATGTACTCGGTTCCGCTTCCGCAGCCCGATATCCTCTTATATATGCATGGGCCGCCCTTAAGGTCGATCATGTAATGATAGAATGTGAAATCCCTGCCCTCGCGGTGCCTTTCAAGCATGAGCTGCGCCAGCTCCTCATACTGCTGTTTTACTATCTCTATATCGCTGCCGGTAAGACCTTCCGGATCACCCGGTGCGCAGACTACCGGCTCCATGCTGAGTTCTGTAAACCCCAGATCCAGCATGCACTTTATGTCTTTTAGAAAATCAGGGTTGGCATGCGTGAAAGTGCCTCTTATGTAATAGCTTTTGTCCCCCCTGGCTTTAACAAACTTCTGAAACTTCGGGACCACCTTTTCCCAACTGCCGTTTCCTGCATAGTCGACCCTGTATCTGTCATGGATCTCCCTGCGGCCGTCAAGACTCAGCACCACATTGCTCATTTCCCTGTTGCTGAAATCAATGACTTCATCATCTATGAGCATTCCGTTGGTAGTCAGAGTGAACCTGAAGTTCTTGCCGTTTTCTTTTTCAATGCTCCTGGCATACTTTACAATATCCTTTACGACCTCCCAGTTCATGAGAGGTTCACCACCGAAGAAGTCGACCTCGAGGTTATGACGTCCTTGCGAGTTGGCGATCAGGAAATCTATTGCCTGTTTTCCGACTTCCAGGCTCATTACCGCGCGTTCGCCGTGATATTTCCCCTGGCTTGCGAAACAGTATGAGCAGTTCAGGTTACAGGTATGGGCCACATGAAGGCAGAGCGCCTTTATGGTACCTCCGCTTTTTTCTTTCAAAGCTCCGGCCATGGGTTCAAATGTGTCAGGAGTGAACAGCTTGCCCGATCTTTCGAGCGTGGCGATATCCTCAAGGCAGATGTGCAGGTCTTCCTCCGTCACATCGCTTCTGCCCGCGTATTTTGCAAGCATGGCCTTAACGATCTCTTCTTTGCTTTCCTGCTTGTACATGGATATCATGTCATAAGCGACCTCGTCCACAACATGTATCGCTCCCGAGCAGGTATCGAGCACTATGTTCCTTCCGCCCATTTTATACTGATGCAGCATATGTCATTACCTTTCTAAACGTGAAAAGATGCCGCCTCGTTAAAGGCGGCATCTTCGCAGTCAAATCTCATTATTTCTCGTTCTTGTTCTCGCACGACTGATTAGCGATGCCGCAGCTGGTCTTGCACGCTGACTGGCATGATGTCTGGCACTCGCCGCATCCGCCGTTCTTGGCGCTCTCACAAAGATCACGAGTTTCAAGTGTCTGAATTCTTTCCATAATAATGATCTCCTATCGTTTCACGCATTTTCTACGTAATTTTCCTAAAAATGATAGCATGGAGCCTTTCTAATGTCAAGGAATGAGGCGTTTCAGCAGCAGCCCGAGAGCAGGATTTGTGTTGTCTTTTTTCCAGGCAGCGATTATCTCCTCTTCTTCGTTTTCTCCCTCCATCGGAACAAATACGAGATTATCGGCATTTGATATCTTGGCTGTACAGAACTGGGGCATTATGGTTATGCCTTCTTCTGTCGCTACCATCATGAGCGCGCTCTCGATGTCAGTAACTCTTGCTACTATGTTCGGCCTGTATCCCGCAGCTTTATACAGGTTCATGAAGACGGCATCTCCATAGGAATCCTGTGCAGAAGAATGTGAAGCAAAGATCAGATCTTCACTCTTAAGATCCGCCCTTGTAAGGCTCTCTCTTCTGGCAAAAGGATGTGATGCATACAATACTGCGACCAAACGTGATTTTTCATATGGAACGTGTTCGATGCTCTTCTCCAGAGCAAGATTCGTGCTGTCCCATGTAAATATGATATCGTACTCATCCTTCAGCAGACCTGCTGCCAGAGCATCTGAATAATCTCTGTAATATGTCAGCAGTACATTTTCATGATGCACATGGAACTCCCGCATCACATTTGACAGATTGCTGCGCTCGTATCCGCGGACATATCCTATCCTAACGCTGCCTGCGAGTCCTTCAGATGCTTCATGGACTCTCTCCTGCGCTCTTTCCATGCGCTCAACGATGGCCTTTGCCTCGGTAAGGAAAGCCCTTCCGGCAGGAGTGAGAGATACAGGCCTCGTATTCCGGTTAAACAGTTTACATTCAAGCCCTGCTTCCAATGTCTGTATCTGCTGGGTTATTGCTGTCTGTGAAATATAGAATTGCTCCGCTGCCTTTGAGAAACTCTGGCTCTCTGCAGCCGCTATGAAGTATTTAAGCTGATTTCTGTTCATGTCTGTTGCCCTTCATAAGTTTTACTTATATTAGCATATTTATATTAGTGTTGTACAGAACCTATTTCTATTATAAAATAAGTTTAGTTGATAGAGGTAACATATGTCTCTCCTTGGGACATCCTATTATTCACAATATATTTTCCTATTGGTATAAAAACCATAAAAAGAGACTTCCAAAAGAAGTCTCTTTTTATTTCTCTCATTATTGCGGATCCGGTCAGCGCACTACTTTACCGTCTAAGATAAGATGCCCTTCATAATAACCATCAAAGGTGAAGTCCACTTTGCCATACTTTAAATACCAGCTTCCGTATTCATTTGAAGCAATACCTGTAAATCTGAAATTAACCTTGCCGTTTTCGATCCGCCACCAGCCGTTTTTATTATTTTTTACGCCGGTATAATCGAACTGGACTTTACCGTTCCTGCAATACCACCAGCCGTTTTCATTTTCCTCTACGGTATTACAGTTAAAGTCGACTTTACCGTTCACTATGCGCCACCAGCCATTTCTATTCATTGCAATGCCGGTATAGCCGAAATCGACCTTGCCTCCGCGTATGTACCACCAGCCGTTCTCATTTTCCTCGACAGAATTGCAGCTGAAATCGACTTTGCCGTTTACGATACGCCACCAGCCGTTTTTATTTGGTCTTATGCCGGTATATCCAAACTGCACTTTGCCGCCTTTTATGTACCACCAGCCATTCTCATTATGCTCCACAGACTCGCAGCTGAAGTCAACTTTTCCATCTACTATGCGCCACCAACCGTGTTTGTTGTCTCTGACGCCCGTATAACTAAGGTCGAGTACTCCATTCGTGTAATAATACCAGTTTCCGTTTGGTGCGGCATAATCAGAAAGACCGTTTGTCCCATCCTGAATGATGTTGCAGCCCATGACAGCCTCCGCTGCTGCCAGGAAATCAACTGTACCCCATCCGTATCCTACATCCTGTCCGTCGATAGTTCCCAGTCCGCTGCTGCGATATACTGATGTATCCTTCAGGACCTGTTTGAACCAATAATGATCAAGGGAATTATCCAGCCCCTTGCATATGGCAGCGAGTGCCGCTACCTCAGGACAGGAGTAACTGGTCCCGCCCTTCTTTTCATATGAAGAACTGCCCCTGTATGTGCTTGTAAGCCCCTCACCCGGAGCGCTTACCCAGACTTTGTTTTCATAGCCTTCACCATTATCAGAAGACAATCTCTGTGAAAATGATGAGACGCCGCCTGAAGCATTTATCGCTCCTATGCCGATCGCATACATCGCCGGATAGATCGGAACGGTACTGCCGCTGTTGCCTGCAGCGCATATAATGATGATCCCTGCATCGATCGCGGAATCCACGGCATTTTTTAAGGATTCCGACGGATTGCTGCCGCCGAAACTGATATTGATAACACTTATGTTTGTCCCATCTGATCCGCCGGTTTCTTCAAACAGTCTCTTTTGAGCAGCCGCATAATTTATCGCGCTGACTACATAGCTTGTCTGTGTTGTACTTCCTTCAAAGACTTTTAATGGCATGACTCTGATGCTCTGTCCCAGACCCGCTATTCCGACGACATTATCTTTTGTTGCCATTATCAGTCCGGTAACAAACGTTCCGTGACCGACTTCGTCTGTCACATCGGATGAACCATTGATCGTATTATGCGGATCCACTATTCTGGAGCTGTCCAGGTCTTCATGATCCATGTTCAGGCCAGAGTCAAGGACGGCAATGATGATCTCGTCATTAAGATTATTTCCGTCATAGTCGAGGTCGATCTCCGCATCAAAGTCCTGGCCTTCCATCCCGGCTCTCCAGAGAGGTTTTACATTAAGTTCATCTATATTCCATTGATCATATTCAAAATAATAGTCATTCGGGTCAACCTGATCAAACAATTCCATTATGTAGTCAGGCTCGATATATTCGATCATCTCCTGAGGGATCACTTCTTCGATCGTCTCAATGGACTGAGCGGTATATAAACCTTCATCGGCATCGACCAGATCCATTCCTTCGATCTCCCCGACATCAACCTGCTCCTCCGGATCTATCTTTACTATAAACCCCTCGTATTCTGCTCCGCTTTCCGCTGCTTCCTCGGCCTGAGCCTGGGCAAGCTCAAACACACCCTCTTCCTCCTCAGGAACAAGGTCTTCTTCGTCCGCAAATGACCGGCCGGCCATGGCAGTTATCAAAGTCAATATCAGGATCACGCTCAGCAGTTTTTTCATATGACACTTCCCATGTAAGATTTATTCCTAAATATAATACGATAAGTCTATGTTAAAATCAAACAGTCCCCGAAGGATATTTCCTTCGGGGACCATTATTTCTGATCACTTATTGATGACCCTTACACTTCCGGAAAGCCATGTACCTTCCGGACCGCTGTTCACCTTCAATATTCCGCCCGGCTGGGCTAGCTTAAGGCTCACACTCCGGCCTTCTTTCCGGGCAATGTACATGCAGACCGCGCTGCTTCCGCTGGCACATGAGTGTTCCCAGAACAGTGTGTCGCTCCCCGGGACATATACAAGCGGTGTCAGGCTGCATCCTGCTTCAGTTGCCTTTACGAACATGAGTCCGAGCCCGGGTGCGCCTATCTTCCTGCACCATTCCTTTACTGCCGCCTCAGCCTTTGTCTTTTCATTCAGAAGGGAGAAAAATCTCGAATCCTCCTCAATGATGAGATGGACCATTCCGGTGCCCTTAACCACCGGTAAGCTGCCCTCCATTCCGTCTGCACAAAGACTAATGCTGCTTATATCTGCTGCCGGCGGCATGTGGACATCAGCGCTGAAACTCTCCTGCCCGGTCTTTTGGAGCCTGACTTCTATAGGACTTTGGGCACCTGAAACCTTCAGCCGGACTGTGCCGGATGACATTCCATTGTTTTCGGCGTACCAGGCTGCCGCGCACATTGAAGCATTCCCGCAGAATTCTCCGCCTGCCATTTCAAGCACTGCGTCGGCTTCTTCAGATGTTGCTTTACTGACAAATCCGGCCTGCTCAACCTCCGGATACATCTGCATAAGTCCCGCAGCTGCCTGCGCGTCTCTCTCTCCTTCAATCAGGGCAGTTATATTGCCTGTAGGATCATATAGCGTGTATCTCATCTCTCAAATACTCTGAGGAACTGCTTTGTTCTCTCTTCCTTAGGGTTGTCAAATACTTCCTTAGGATCACCCTGCTCAACTATCACTCCGCCGTCCATGAATATGACTCTGTTGCTTACCGCCTTGGCAAATGGCATCTCATGGGTTACGACCACCATCGTCATCTTCTCTTCGGCAAGCTGGCGGATTACCTTCAGCACTTCGCCGGTAAGCTCCGGATCCAACGCGGATGTCGGCTCGTCAAAGAACAGGATCTCCGGCTTCATCGCAAGAGCCCTGGCTATTGCAACTCTCTGCTGCTGCCCGCCTGAAAGCTGATACGGATAGGCATCTCCTCTTCCTGTCAATCCCATTTTATCAAGGAGGTCCAAAGCTTCCTGCTTTACGACATCCTTAGGGCGTTTCAGTACTTTAACCGGAGCATCCATTATGTTCTGAAGTACAGAGCGATGCGGAAACAGGTGAAACTGCTGGAAAACCAGGCTGAAATACTCTTTTAACTGCGCCATCTCTTTATGTCCGACGTATCTTGCAGCCCCTGAACTGTCAGTTGTGACGGCCGGTTTGTCCATATAGCTTATTTCACCTGAATCTATGGTCTCAAGAAAAGTTGCACACCTAAGGAGCGTACTCTTTCCGGAGCCGCTAGGGCCTATGATGCTCACTACTTCGCCCTGGTCTACGTGCAGGCTAATGTCCTTTAAGACCTCGATCCCGTCAAATGATTTTTTTATGTTTGACATTTTCAAAATCATGTTTCTACCCCTGACCTTAATGATAATAGTCCATTTTTTTCTCTACTTTTGACATCACGAAATCGACGATCGCGTTAAATACAAAATAGAACACACCGGCGATCACGAAGGGCAGGAAACTCGTTTGTGAATTGGCGATCTGCTTGCCTATCGTAAACATTTCCTGATAGGAGACTGTAAAAGCAAGAGATGTATCCTTGACCAGGGTAACGATCTCATTTGTCACACTGGGCAGTATCCTTTTAAAGACCTGCGGAAGGATAACATGGATAAATGTCTGAAGCTTTGAATATCCCAGTATTTCTGCTGCCTCATACTGGCCGGGCGACATGGATTCGATACCGCCTCTGTATATTTCGGCGAAATACGCGGCGTAGTTTATCGAGAATGCGATAACTACCGGGATAAGTTTGTTCCTCGACACGCTGATATTGAACAGATAATACGGACCATATGTTACAGCAAGCAGCTGCAGCATCAGCGGAGTGCCCCTGAGCACGGAAATAACGAATCTGGTAATACCGGATACTACCTTATTCTTACTCATGCGCAGGAGTGCGACTATAAGTCCCAAAGGCAGCGAGAATAAAAGTGTCAGGAAGAAGATTGCACATGTTCTTCCCAACCCGACTGCCATTGATGTGATCATTGTCCAGATTGACATAAATTACCTCATAGAAAAGAAAAGATAAAAAGGGCTGCCGCGCCGGGGCAAAGCCCTGTATGCGCAGCAGCCCTGTATTTGATCAATTACTGTAAAAATACAAGATTCTCAACAATGTCCGGATACTTTTCAGCAATCTCTTTATATGTACCGTCTTCTACGAGTTCCTTGATCGCTCCCTCTATCTTGTCACAGAGTGCCTGATCACTAGAACGGAAGGCGATGCCGTACTGTTCGCCGCCCAGTTCCTCATCAAGGATCTCAAATCCTTCATGTTCAGCCTGGTATGCCTTTGCAACCGGGTAATCAACAAATACTGCGTCTACCGCATTTCCATCAAGCTCGGTGAAGCATTTAAGGAAACTGTCGCATCTGACTATATTGTTGAATGTTCCGGCAAGATCTGCAAGATCTTCCTGCAGGAGCTGATCACCGCTGGTTCCCAGCTGAACCGCAACGTCTTTACCCGCAAGATCAGCCGAGGATTTAATGCCGCTGTCTGCTTTAACGATAAGCACCTGCGTATTGTCATAGTAAGGTGCTGAGAGAACATATCCTGCTTCCTTCATGCTGTCAAGGATCGTCATTCCTGACCAGATGCAGTCGCATTCATTTGCATCAAGCTGGATAAGCTTGTCATCCCAGTTTACTTCAAATATCTCAAGCTCAATGCCGAGCTTGTCGCATGCAGCCTGGCAGATCTCAACGTCAAATCCAGTATACTTTCCGTCTTCTCCCATATATGAGAACGGAGGATACTCAGGGTCGATGCCCATGATAAACTTTGTGACCTCAGCTCCATCACTGCCTGCCGCTGCAGTAGTGGCGGCTGATCCGCCTGAACATGCGCAAAGGGCTGCGCACATTACAGCTGCAAGTAATATACATAATAATTTCTTCATAACATATTTCTCCTATCACGATTATATGCGCTTTGATACAGCGCTTTATCATTTTAGCGCAATAAAGTGATGTTGTAAAGAATTATTATTTTCACTCTGCTTCTTTGGTTATTATTGTGTTCTATCAGTGATCTTCAACTTTCATAAAACATCAATATTACTGAAAAAGAAATCGGCAGTTGACTATTTTGGGGATTTTTTGTGATAATTTCGCTGTTGTTCATTAATAGTATAGGTGGGTTAACTAACATGTTCATGGATTATGTTTTTAATGTTTTTTTCAACCAGTACTTCCTGCTGTTTCTTACTGCCGCCCTCGGATATCTCCTCGGTAAAGTTAAGATCAAGTCTTTTACTCTTGGCTCTACCGGCGGCATTTTCACAGGTATACTGATCGGATGGCTGATGGTCACCCTTGCCAACGGCGTGCCGGAAACCGACAGCCATTTCACAACCGCCCAGAAGCTTATTGGAGACTCGTCGACAAGCGGGATAGTGGATCCCGGCTTCATGAATTTCTTCCTTATCATTTTCATAGCTGCTGCCGGCCTCGGCGTCGGAAGAAAGATCCGCAAAGTCCTTAATCTGACAGGTGTAAAGCTTGTTGTAATAGGCATCATAATACCGGTCATCTCCATGGTACTGACTTTCGGCTGTCTGAAACTCGCTCCATCTCTCATGGGTTCAAACTACAGCGGGTATTCAATTTCAGGCATGTACTCGGGAAGCATGACCAACACCGCCGCATTCGGAAACTCCATGGCGGTCATAAACAATAATGAGGAGTTTTACAAAGAAGCATATGCAAATACCGACCTGGACGGCAAGGTTGACGCATGGGCTTTCCTTTACGGCAAGACCATGACCGATGAAGAAGGCGTAACTGCTTCCCTCGAGAATCAGTATGCGGAAGAACTTGCCGCTATCTCCAATGAAACAGCAAGAGCCGAAAAACTTGCGGCATATGTATCAGAGTTCATGTCAACTCATTCAGCGGAAGAGATCACTGCAAAAAAGAACTCTGCAGAAATGTATGCCGTAATAGCTGTCCTTGCTGCAAAATCTGTGGGTGAAAATGCAGATGACGCTGCCCGCGCTGCAGCCATCAGCGAAGCGAAAGCCGCCGGAGCAGATTATATACCGGCCACTCTTTCTGATGAACAGGCGGCATCCCTCATGGGTAAGTTTAAAGGCACTGTATCCGGTGCTTATGCGGTAGCTTTCCCTGTCGGAACGATCATCATAATCATACTGATCTCAATCCTTGCCGCTCTCTCAAGAAAACAGCGTGAGGGTGAAGGCGCTTTCATGTCAAAACACGGCAACTCCGCATCGGCTGCGATCCCGAAGAAGCAGACCGGAAAGCCCAATATTTTCTTTAATGCGCTTACATTCGGTCTGGTCATCTTCCTCGGATATCTGCTCGGAATGATCAAGATCCCCCTCGGCAACGGGACAAACTTTTCATTCAGCTTTGTTGGCGGTGTCCTGATCATGGCACTCGTAGTAGCAAACCTGCCTCTTGGAAAAGCCTTTGAGATCGACCCCATGGCGCTTGGCTTTGTACGCGAATTCGGTCTTCTGTTCTTCATGAGCATCATCGGTCTTTCATACGGATACCAGGTTGTCCATTCGTTCCTCGGATCCGGCCTTGTTGTAGCAATAATGGCTGCAGTTGTTGAGATCATTGCGGTCGCTGCCGCCCTTTTGCTCGGCCGTATAATGAAACTCAGATGGGGTCTTCTGGCCGGAGCCATCTGCGGCGGATGCACATCAACTGTAGGCCTCGGCACAGCTCTGGTCACGATGGACAGTGATGAACCCGGAATGGGATTCGGCGTTTCACAGCCATTTGCGATACTTGCAAACGTTCTGCTCATAGCCTGGTTCCATGCCCAGTTCTTCCTGTAAAAAGTTTTTGAAGGAGATAAAAATGACTTTATACGAATATCTTAAATCCGGACTCAGCAAAGAGACCGAACTTTACGCATACTATGTAGATCACAAAGACGAGATCATAGCTCTGAAAGAAGAATATGAAGCAAAGCTGAGTGATCTCAAGGCAAGGATCATAACCGAATTCATAAATGATAAACACCTGGACAGGGAACCTGAGGTATCTGACTCATTTTACAACTACATCCACGGTATTGAGGATAAGTTTGTCCAGAAGACTCTCGAAGGCGTAAGCCCCGAAGTCATGAAGAAAATATATGTTGACCGTCTGGTGGAATCTCTTGCATCAGACGGGGTGATCATCCGCTGAACTTAAGCGTCTCATATATCAGCCTTATCTGCTTTTCTATTTCGGAATCAGTGATCTTGATCAGCGCGTTATGCCTGCTCATTCCTTCAATGACCCAGAAAATGTGCCTTGCCATTCCTTCCGGGTCATTGCAGGAAAATATCCTTTCACTTCTGCATATCCTTATGATGTCAGCAAGTATCTTTACCGATTTGTTGATGTTTCCCGCAAGGAACGCGGCCCCTTCCGGATCGCATGAGACAAATTCGGAAACCGCATTATCTATGCTTGTCTGCGCATCCAGTACCTGGCTGATCCTCGCCCTCAAAAACTTATCAAATATCTTGTATGCGGGAACCCTTGTCTTGATCGCGAGTTTTAATGACGCAAGCGCCTTTTCCTGCTCTTCATTTATGATATAGATAAACACAGCTGAAGTAGAGTCAAAATGGCGGTACAATCCGCCTCTTGACATTCCGGACGCATTGCAGATGTCCTGCATCGTTGTCCTTGCAAAACCTTTCTGCGCAAACACTTTTCTGGCTGCCGCGGCTATATTGCTTTTTGTCTTGTCACCTTTTCTTCCCATTTTCCGCTCCTTATCCGGCAATGTCATAATGAACATGTCTCTCGAGCACTTTTGAGACTCCGCCCTGTTTTTCTGTTTCGATCCTTACTGCTCCGCCCTGCCCGTCGTACGTGAATGTGACCATTACGGAGTTTTCCTTTTCAGAATCTATAGTGCCGTCCTCTATAAATGCGCTGACATCAAAATCAAAAAATTCAATGTGGACATTATCTTTAATGTTCTTTTCTTTTACATATTCCCGCTCAAGTTTTTTCTGTATGCTCCCTCCCGGGATGAAATCAGGCCTTACCTTCAGTTTTTCCCTGGCATACAGGTCTATGAGCAGCAAAGCATCAAAGTGCTGTATCCCGGCATGATCCAGGTCAAACCCTTCAAATGCCTCTTTCAGGTCTGAGAGCCTTTGTTCTATTATCTCCCTGAGCATGCTGTATGCACTCATCCTGCTCTGTTTGTGGAAGCGTGTCCTGTGCTCCTTATAATACGACGCAATGTATTCATACATCGCAAACGGATCGGCAAAGTATTTTTCAAACTCATGCAAGGTGAACAGGAATGCTCCGCTGTTGCCGTAGCGTTCAAGCTGTTCCTCCACACTCTTAAGATGGAGCAGGTCATCAAAACTCATCCATTTTGTTGAAAGGACTTCATAAGGCGGTGCGCTTTCATACACAAGGGCAAATTCTTCTGCTCTTTTTTCTATTTCTGTTCCCTTGAGCACCTTTAAGAATCCAAGCTGCAGTTCGTCTGCTCCCCAGCCGTAAACCCCGTTAAAGGAATTGCGGAAACTATCCAGGTTTTCAAACGGGAGTCCGGCAATAAGATCCACATGCACCGGGATATTGCCATATTTCTTTAACTGCCTGACAACTGATTCGATCCTTTTCAGGTCCGCATACCGGTTTACAGCAGCTAATGTCTCCTGATTCAAAGACTGCACTCCTACTTCAAACTGGAACAGTCCGCTTCTTACCGTACTTAAAAACTCCAGTTCTTCATCCGAGATCAGGTCGGCTTCTATCTCAAAATGGAATCTTGTCACTCCGTTGTCATGCTCTGCCAGGTATTTCCATATGCCCATTGCATGAGCTTTATTTGTATTGAAAGTCCTGTCAGTAAATTTGACTATCCTTACTTTTTTGTCAAGGAAATGCTGAAGCTCCGGATAAACTATATCAAGGCTTCTGAAACGCATCTTCTTTTCAAGTGATGACAGACAGTAGCTGCATCTGAACGGGCATCCCCTGCTGGTCTCGTAGTAGATCATCCGGTTGTCAAACTGTGAAAGATCATCGAAAATAAACCGGATATCGTCCATTTCCGTCTCTTTTAATCCGGTTTCGGATATCTTTGCTCCGCGCATCAGAATGCCCGGGATTTCACCGATATCTTTCGGATCTTTGTTTTCGCTCTCATTAAGCCTTTCAGCGAGTTCCTTCCAGGCTTGCTCGCCTTCTCCGGTGAATATACCGTCCACTGATGCATGGCGCTCCATCGCCCCTTCTGCATCAAATGCTGCTTCCGGACCCCCGAGCAGGATCAGGGTTTCAGGCATGATCTTTTTTATGTCTTCAAGCAGCTGGCCTATAAACCTCATGTTCCATATGTAACATGAAAACCCGATGACATCAGGGTGCTTTTCATATATGTCCCTCAGCACCTCAAACGGCTGCTGGTTGATGGTGTACTCCGCTATTTCCATGCATCTGCCGGCGTCACCTGCAAAAGCCCTGATCGAATACAGGGCCGGGTTCATATGAGTATATTTAGAATTTACTGCAACTAAAAGGATCTTCATCTCTATATCTGATGACGGACTACCTTATACTCGTCTCCGTCTCTGTAAAACGGACAGCTCCTGTAATAGCCGGAGACCAGGCGGCCGTAATCATCCTCATCCATGTCCATGTCGCAGTAATACTCCTGGTATTCATCATCATAAACATAATATGCGCATGTCTCGCAGTCCTGCATTTCATCCTCCCCTGCCGGTATTTACCATATTATTATATGTTTTTTTCTCTAGAATTAATATGGGATTTTGAATATAATTGATTTCAGGAAAATCATCTATGGGAAAGGAGATAAAAAATGAGTTACCTTGGAGAAGACATTAAGAAGCTTGGTTTTGGTCTGATGCGTCTGCCCAAAACAGGTGAAGAGATCGATGTTGAGCAGACTAAAAAAATGGTAGACATGTTCCTCGAAGCCGGTTTCAAGTATTTCGACACGGCGTTTCTGTACACCGGAAGCGAGGAAGCGATCAAAAAAGCTCTGATAGAGCGTTACCCCCGCGACAGCTTCTATCTTGCGACCAAGATGGCTGCATGGATGAGATGCGAGACCAGGGAAGATGCCATAAAACAGTTTGAAACATCACTTGAGCGTACCGGAGCAGGATACTTTGATTTTTATCTGCTTCACAACCTCGGAAGCCCCCGCACCCAAAAATTTGATGAATTCGGGATCTGGGACTGGGCTCTTGAGAAAAAGAAAGAAGGACTGATCAAACATCTGGGATTCTCATTCCACTCATCACCCGAAGAACTCGAGGAGATCCTGAAAGCTCATCCCGAGGCAGAATTTGTCCAGCTTCAGATCAACTATGCTGACTGGGAGAACCCGGCGATCAAGTCACGCGAATGCTATGAGATGGCAAGGAAATATGACAAACCTGTAGTTATCATGGAGCCTGTAAAGGGCGGAATGCTCGCTACGCCTCCTAAGGCCGTTGCAGATATTTTCAAGGCTGCCGAGCCTGACTCATCAGTCGCTTCATGGGCTGTACGTTATGCTGCCGACCTTGAAGGGATCATCACCGTACTCTCAGGCATGAGCAATACAGAGCAGATGGCCGACAACATCTCATACATGAAAGACTTTACCGGCATGACTCCCGCGCAGAAAGAGACCATGGCCAAAGCTCGTGAGGAGCTGGCGAAGATCCCCATGATCCCGTGTACAAGATGCGATTACTGCGCAAAGGTCTGCCCGATGGAGATCGGCATTCCGATGACATTCAGCGCAATGAATGTTCTGGCTCTTACCGGCAATGTTGAAAGAGCAAAAGGTGAACTGAGATTTCTTGAAGAGAGAGGCAGGAAAATGCCTTCTGAATGTATCCAGTGCGGTGCATGCGAGGGCGTATGTCCTCAGCATATAGAGATCCGTGACAATCTTGTTAAGGCTGCTGAAGTTTTGGAATAACGATCAGCTGCAGATAATAAAACCGGCGCATCACTGCGCCGGTTTTTTCATGTCTGTTCATTCAAACGGGAATACAACTCCCGCCTGAGCCCTAAGCTCTGTCATGACCTTCGAGATTGCAAGGGTCTGAGCCCACGGAGCTTCATCAGTTTGCTGTTTACCCTCGCGGATGGCCTTTTCAAATCCCAGCCATTCATGCTCATATCCTCTGACAAATGGTATCTCTGTGTTCTGTATGAGTTTCGGAAGTTCAGGCTTTTCAATCACATTTCCATCCAAATCACGGACTTCTATGACATCCGGGTTTGAGATCACGTTGAACCATATGCTGCCCTTGGTGCCGCAGATCTCACCATATTCCTCGCGCTCCTCTTCAGGCGAGTCTATGGTGCTGACACATTCAACCTTAACGCCGTTATTATACTCTACAGTGTAGTAGTCCCTTGAATCCACGCCGGTATCAAGCTTCTCAAAATGTCCGGTCACACCTTTTATGTCCCATCCGAAGTGATTTGTCATACGGCCAAGTACATAAGGTCCCATGTCAAGAAGGGCTCCCCCGCCTGTCTCAAGCTTCTTCACTCTTTCAAGGAACATGACGTTATTTACGCTAATGAGCTTGCCGCCGGTAACCTCACCGATCTTTCCTGAAGCGATGATGTCATCAATGATCTTTCTTGAAGGAAGGAACGAGGGCCAGAGCGCTTCCGTGATGAACACGCCCTTTTCTTTTGCTGCGCCGATCATCTTCTGCGCCTGAGCATAATTAACCGCAAACGGCTTCTCAACAATCACATTCTTGCCTGCTTCAATGGCTTTCATGGTCACTTCCATGTGAAGATGGTTCGGGATCGCTACATAGATCACATCAATGTCCGGATCAGCCATCATAGCCTCATATGATGTATAGGTCTTTTTGTAACCGTACTTGGCGGCAAATGTTTTCAGCTGCTCTTCAAAAGCGGAAGCCACTCCATAGAGAACTATCCTCTCGTCATTCAGCTGATTCAAAATGTCTGATACCCAGGAAGCGATGGTTCCTGAACCGCATACGCCTATGTTCATGTTTTACCCCTTTCAGAAGTCTCTTTTTCTTATGGTCGACGCGTCAAAATGTTTAGTATCCGGAGTGCAGGTCCTGCTCATTATCCCGCGCAGCTCGCCGTTAAGATCATTAAGCTGCTGATATACGCCGTCAGCTCCATTTTCCATGTAAGGCTTGATAAGCTTTCTGGCAACGCATACTCCATCGGCTCCAAGAGCCAGAGCCTTAAAAGCATCCACTCCGCTTATGATGCCGCAGTCTACAAATACCTTGATCTTATCTCCGACTGCCGCCTTGATCTCCGGAAGCACATAAAGCGGAGGAACTGCGTTTACTATCTCACCCTTGTGGTGTGAAAGGAGTACTGCCGCCGCTCCTGCCTCAGCTGCCTTCAGCGCATCTGTAACCGAAAGCACTCCCTTAAGAACACATGGAAGTTTTGTAGATGCGCAGAGCATTGCTATGTCCTCAGTGGACTTCGGGGAAAGCACACCATAGTCAGAAGTCGCGTGGTAAAGTGTCCCGTCTGAAGCAATGCCGTGATCTATGTCCATGGCAAAAGCAAAGCATCCTGCTTCCTCATCGTGTTTTATGTCATCCAGTATGGCCCGGTTGTCCAACTGGGTCTTTATGATCCTTATTACCTTATTGCCGGTGGCGACAAGGTCTTCAACCTCTTTATTTGTTATATAACCGTAGAAAGAAGGCGTGTTAAATCTGACCGCTCCCTTGGCGATCTCAACGAGTCCGTTTGGATGAAGCAGCGGTACAACCGCAGATACTCCGCCTGTCATGATCGGGCTGTCAAATGTCTCGCCCCAGAGTTCGACCTTTGTATCTGCAATGCATCCGTCAAGATAGCGGTACTCGATCATGTATGAATCATAGCATGCCCTGGTAAGCTTATTTGAATCCATCCATTCCGACTCGGGAGCATAAGGCGTATAGCCAAATGTGATCCCGTCTGCCCTGGTGGCATTTCCGAAGTACTTGTCAGGACTGTAATCATCCGGTATTTTAATAGCCATTTTATTCCTCCTATATACGGACTTTGGTTCCGTCAAATGCAAGTGCGCCTATCTCGGCTCTTTCAATGCCTCTTACTGTTTCAAGTTCATCACAGAAGCAGAATGCGTTGGATCCAACTTTCTTTACCGACTTGGGCAAGCCTATCTCTTTGAGGCTCCTGCACGCATAGAATGCATAGTCAGGTATCTCTTCGATCCCTTCAGGGAGAACGATCTCCTTTAAACCGGTGCATCCGGAAAATGCCCTGAAGCCAATCTTCTTAAGTGTGGAAGGGATAGTGATCTTTTCAAGCTTTGAGCAGTAGGCAAATGCGCGTACATCGATCTCCTCAACGCCTTCCTCAAGCACCACTTCCCTGACTCCCATGTTTCCGCACAGGAATTCCTTCCATATCTTCTTTACTGTTCCGGGGATCACTACCTTTTTAGGTGCTCCGCTTCCGTCAAATGCGTATGAGTCAACTTCCTTTATGCTCCTTGGGAATACCAGTTCCTCCAGCTCGGGATTTCCGTTGAAAGCCCTTCTTCCGAGTTTTTCGATGCCCTCCTCGAGCACCACCGTCCTGACCGCACGGTTTGCGGAAAAGACCATGGGTCCTATCTCCTTAACATGCCCCGGTACAGTGAGCGATCCATATCCCATGCAGCCGTCAAATACGCCATTCTTAAGTACAGTTACTTTAGCCGGGATATTTACCTCTTTCAGCATGGTAACGGCAAAACACCGCTCTCCAAGGTCTTCAACGCTGTCCGGAAGATGCGCATACTGCAGATTCCTTGAAAACTCAAATGCGCTGTCACCGATCTTTTTAAGCGTATTGGGGAAATTCACTTTGTAGAGTTTTGATCCGAAGAATACTCTTGGGGCGATCTCAGTCACCCCGTCGGGGATCGTGATCTCGTCCATGCCAGGCTCATGAGTGTAGCCTGTTACTACATTGTCTTTTATTTCCAGTGCCATGACTCTTCTCCCTTCTTACAGCAGATCGGCGTTGTATGCGATAAAGTAATTGTCAGCGAAATGCATCCTGAGATCCGGGCCTTTTCTCTCGGGAGAGAACGGTCCGAATGAAAACGCAGGGTCACCCTTCGTGAATCCGTGAGCCACTTCGCGGCATGCCTTTGCCAGCGCCCTTCCCGCGTCAGGTGTCATCGGCACCTGGCTGTGTGTGCAGTAAATCGGTTCATCATCATGGAGGAAATCCATGAAAGCATCAAGCCGCTCGGCATATTCTATGAGTCCGCGCCTGTCAGTCTTAAGGAAATGATTTAATCCTGAGCTTACAGCATCACCTGCAAATGTAGTTGTGGTAACTCCCTCTCTTGTTACCCTGACCGCAATGCTTCCGGGTGTATGTCCCGGAATCTCGATTATCCCGACATGAACTCCACCGAGATGGAAGTGGTCTCCATCCTTCATGTCTTTCCATTCAACCGAGCTGTTATCTATCATATTTGCCTTTCCGTACTCGATGAGTTCCGGATTGCCTTTTGAAAACATCGCAAGTTCCTGAAGTCTCTTTTCCGGGATCACTGCCTCCGGAAATGCTCCGACATCCTCTTTTTTCAGATATGCCTCATCGAACTGTGCAGCTGCGCCGATGGTGTCTGAGTGTCCGTGTGTGCATACGCAGAAGATAGGCTTCTCGGTTCCGGTAAAGCTTTCTATATACTTGCGCAGATCTCCTGCCATTCCGGCACCGGCATCTATGACCAGTATTCTTTCTGCTCCGACGATCACACCGATCGTAAAGCGTTTCTCCGCGCTGTAGCTCTCTGTAACTACAAATGTACTCTTATAGATCTCTTTGTGGCTGAATAAATTCATGATATATACCTTTTTTTTTGCATGAAACAAAAATGATCCGTGCATGGAACTACACGGGTCATTATAACATGCGCTCTATTCAGGCAATTCTTTCCAATTTGCAGATGTGATCGCTTATCAATTCAGTTTTGGAAAGGACTTTTTTAACTATTCTATGTTAACATTATCGCATATTTAATGATCGGAGGCATATATAATGATCGATTTTTCCTGTAAGCATGACATTTTGATCGAGGATGAAGACGGGACTTTAAGGCCAATGGACGAACCCTTCTTTGCTTCTGAGCTCATAGCTCCTGGTACCTGGAAGATAAGGAGTGACGGTGACGCATCATATCTTGTTGAAGGCAGCAATGAAGCAATAGTGATAGACTCCGGGTATGGCGCCGGCAGCATAAGGGATTACTGCCAGACTCTTACTGATAAACCGGTAAAAAATATCATCAATACACATGATCATTTTGATCATACCGCTAACAACAGTTACTTTGAGAAAGCCTACATGACAGCTGCTTCAAAGGAACTCGCAACTATCCCGTTTCCGAGCTTTGAGGGGATCGATTTTCCCAGGGATTATCCGGTTGAGATCGTGAAGGCAGGCGATGTCATAGATATAGGGGACAGACCGCTTGAGATATTTGAA
Source organism: Lachnospiraceae bacterium (assembly GCA_015057955.1). Lineage (GTDB taxonomy): Bacteria > Bacillota > Clostridia > Lachnospirales > Lachnospiraceae > RGIG5612. Next base: position 44,669 of record SVDE01000003.1, read on the forward strand.
CTTCCTGATCATGCCGTAGGAAGCATAGCAATACTGGATAAAAAAGAGAGAATCCTGTTCGCGGGTGATGAGATCAACGGCGCTTTTAAGATGATCAACACATCTGCGAGTGCTGTGAAAGAGCAGTTCATGAAACTGTGGGAGCGCAGAGAAGATTTCGATGTGATCTGGCCCGGCAGCGGAAATCCGTCACCTGTTGATGTCATAAAGACATACCTTGACATATTTGATGAAATCCTTGAAGGTGATCCCGGAACTCCCGGATTCGGATTTGACGGCCCCGGAGACAGGAAACCGGATAAACCCCGCGACACGGAAGTAACAATATTCCAAAGATACAGGGCAAGACCTTGTGACATGAAGCTGGACAAAGGTAAAAAGGACCTCAGACACATAAAAAAGAACGGAGTAATGGTCATGTTTACCCCGGATAATGCCAATTAAATAATGCATTTGCACACAAAAAAAGACCGCTGCGCGATGCAGCGGTCTTTTGTCATTTTGATGTTATACAAGCTCGATAAGAACTTCCATAGCTCCATCACCTTTACGGGGACCGATCTTTACGATCCTTGTATATCCACCGTTACGGTTTGTGTACTTAGGAGCGATCTCATCAAAGAGTTTAGCAACAAGGTCAACTTCCTTTGTGCCTGCCTTGCGGCCTGCAGCCTTCTCAGGAACTTCCTTTACAGGATAGAGAACCTTGAGCATCTCTCTTCTAGCATGAAGGCGTGAAGGCTGATCCTTCTTTACCTTCTTCTCAACTGTATCAAATACAGTTACTTTCTTGCCATCAACAACTTCCTTGACTCTCTTGCCATCTTTGTCCTTACGGGCAACCTTTGACTGAACTGTTACTTCCTCAAAGTTATCTCTCTCCTTTACAGCGAGAGTGATAAGATGCTCAGCCTGTCTGCGGATCTCCTTTGCCTTTGCTTCAGTGGTAACGATCTTACCATTGTAAAGCAGGTTTGTGATCTGGTTACGGAGCAGGGCTTTTCTCTGCGCAGAAGTCCTAGATAATTTTCTATATCCGGCCATAGCCAAAACCTCCCAGTATTAATCTTCGTTTGAGCTCTTCAGCTCAAGTCCCAACTCCTTTAACTTACCGAATACTTCATCCAGTGATTTACGTCCAAGATTACGAACCTTCATCATCTCTTCAGGAGTCTTGTTAATAAGTTCTTCGACTGTATTGATACCTGCTCTCTTCAGGCAGTTGTATGAACGTACTGAGAGCTCGAGCTCATCAATGTTCATCTCAAGTACTTTTTCCTTGTCATCCTCTTCCTTCTCGATCATGACTTCAGCAGTCTTTGCGTTCTCGGAAAGGTTGACAAACAGGTTCAGATGCTCGCTGAGGATCTTAGCTGCAAGGCTGATCGCCTCATCAGGAGCAAGTGTTCCCTTTGTAAATACTTCTACAGTCAGTTTATCGTAGTCAGTGATGTGACCTACACGGGTGTTCTCCACCTGAATGTTTACACGCTCAACAGGTGTATAGATGGAGTCGATCGGGATCACGCCAACTGCACTGTTTTCAGCGGCATTCTTCTCGGCACTTACGTAGCCTCTGCCCTTAGTGATCGTAAGTTCCATATAGAGTTTGCTGTCTGCACCGCCGTCCAGAGTTGCGATTACGAGATCCTTGTTAACGATCTCAATATCCTGGTCAACCTGAATATCGGCAGCTGTGACAACGCCTTCGCCTGATACATCGAGATAAGCAATTTTCGGCTCATCTGTGGGTGATGTATTCCTTATCGCCAGATTCTTGACGTTCATGACGATCTCAGTAACGTCTTCCTTTACACCGGGGATAGTCGTGAACTCATGAGTTACTCCGGCGATCTTGATCTGGCTTACAGCTGAACTCGGCAAAGATGAAAGCATTACTCTTCTTAAGGAATTACCAAGTGTTGTTCCGTAGCCTCTCTCCAGGGGCTCTAATGTGAACTTACCATATTTTCTGTCTTCTGAAATCTCAACAACTTCAATGTTTGGTTTTTCAAATTCGAACATGGATCCTCCTTATAATCTTTCTAATACTGCCGTAAAGCCTATTACTTAGAATACAACTCGACGATAAGCATTTCGTCTACAGGAACATCGATATCTACTCTCTTCGGAAGTTCCTTGACTTCAATCTTAAGGTTCTCCTGATCTGCTTCGAGCCAGCCGGGTACAAGTCTGCCGCCTGTTACGTCAAAGATCTGCTCGAATCTGTTCTTTGCATGCTCTTTGGCCTTTTCCTTAGCTTCGATAACATCACCAGGTTTAACAAGGATAGAAGGAATGTTCACATTCTTTCCGTTAATGGTGAAATACTTATGATCAACCATCTGACGAGCCTCTGCACGAGTTCTTGCGAAACCTGCGCGGAAGACAACATTGTCGATCCTGCTTTCAAGAAGGATCATAAGGTTTTCACCTGTCTGTCCCTTCTGCTGTTTAGCCTTCTCATAATAGTTTCTGAAAGGCTTCTCGAGTACGCCATAGATGAATTTAGCTTTCTGCTTCTCTCTGAGCTGGAGAGCATACTCACTCTTCTTTCCTGCGCGTCTGCCGTTAGCGGCACCTCTTGTTGATTTTTTATCTATTCCTAAATAAACTGGATCTAATCCAAGTGATCTGCATCTTTTAAGAACAGGAACTCTATTAACTGCCATTTTTGCACCTCCCAATCAGACTCTTCTACGCTTTGGCGGACGGCATCCGTTATGAGGAACGGGTGTTACGTCACTGATACTTGTAACCTGAAGACCGTTTGCCTGAAGTGCACGTATAGCTGCTTCTCTACCTGAGCCCGGGCCTTTGACAAACACGTCTACGTATTTAAGTCCATGAACTAAAGCTGCTTTTGTTGCAGTTTCAGCTGCCATTTGAGCTGCATAAGGTGTAGATTTCCTTGAACCTCTAAATCCCAGACCACCGGCACTTGCCCATGAAAGAGCATTTCCTTCAGTATCTGTCAGAGTAACGATAGTGTTATTGAAAGATGACTGAATATGCGCCTGTCCTCGTTCAACGTTTTTCTTAACGCGCTTTTTGGTTACTTTTTTTGTAACTTTCTTTGCTGCCATTTTCTAAACTAACCTCCCTTATGGGTTCCCGTTACGGGTAATACTCATAAATTCCAAATTACTTCTTCTTATTTGCTACTGTTCTCTTAGGTCCCTTGCGGGTTCTGGCGTTGTTCTTTGTGTTCTGACCACGAACCGGCAGGCCCTTACGATGACGAATGCCTCTGTAGCATCCAATTTCCTGAAGTCGCTTGATGTTCATAGCAACTTCTCTTCTCAATTCACCTTCGACCGTGCACTGTGCTTCGATGACTTCACTGATCTTTCTCACTTCGTCATCCGTAAGGTCTCTGACTCTTGTATTGGGATCGATTCCTGCCTGAGCAAGAACCTTGTTGGAAGTAGTTCTACCTATACCATAAATATAGGTAAGACCGATCTCAATACGCTTGTCCTTGGGTAAATCAATACCTGAAATACGAGCCATTTATATTACCTCCATTAATATTTTAACCCTGAACCTGTTTATGCTTAGGGTTCTCACAGATAATCCTGATTTTACCTTTACGCTTGATTACTTTGCACTTTTCACAAATCGGTTTAACTGATGCTCTAACCTTCATCTCAACCTCTCCTTTCAAAAAAGTCCATCGACCATACTATCATAAATGAAATTCCGTTGCAAGGAAAACCTTGCTGTTACTTGTCTCGCCAGATAATTCTGCCTTTTGTCAGATCGTACGGTGACATTTCAAGTGTTACTTTGTCACCGGGGAGGATCCTGATGTAGTTCATTCTGAGCTTTCCGCTGATGTGAGCCAGGACAGTATGCCCGTTGGGCAGTTCTACCTGGAACATTGCGTTCGGCAGTTTTTCTACAACTTTACCTTCGATTTCGATCACATCTGCTTTAGACATAAATATCTCCTTCTTAGCTCAAGCGGGTCAGGCGTCCAGTATATTGCAGATAGCTGCAAATACGTCTGCCATGTCTACTGTTCCGTCAACTTCCTTGAGTACGCCTTCGTTTCCGTAATAGTCGATAAGAGGCTGTGTCTGGTCGTGATAAACTTCAAGTCTCTTGCGTACAGTTTCCGGCTTGTCATCATCCCTGAGGATGAGTTCAGCGCCGCACTTATCACATTTCCCCTCGATCTGAGGCGGGATGTTGACGATGTGATAAGTTGCTCCGCAGGCTACGCATGCTCTTCTTCCGCCCATTCTCTCGATAATGTTCTGATCCGGGATCTCAATGTTGATCGCATGATCGAGAACTTCGTTTTTTTCAGCGAGAGCTTTTGTAAGCGCTTCTGCCTGAGGGATAGTTCTGGGAAATCCGTCAAGCACATATCCTTCCTTTGCGTCATCCCATGTGAGTCTGTCGACAACAAGATCAACTACGAGCTCGTCCGGGACAAGAAGGCCCTGGTCCATATAGCCCTTGGCCTTGTTTCCGAGTTCAGTGCCTTCCTTGATGTTGGCTCTGAATATGTCTCCGGTAGAGATGTGAGGGATATGATACTTGGATGCTATCATCTTTGCCTGAGTGCCTTTTCCTGCTCCTGGCGCTCCTAACATTACAATCTTCATGTCCGCTCCTGTTTTTTCATCTATCCACAGCTGCCGGTAAATGATCTTTCTGGCAGCTGTGGCATGTATTTCTCTGCTTTCGTTATTTTGCCAGGAATCCCGAATAGTTTCTCACAAGCATCATTGACTCTATCTGCTTTGCTGTTTCAAGGATTACACTTACAACGATTATGATCGATGTTCCCGCAAATGAAAGCGATGCGTTAAATACTCCTGAAACTATCATCGGTATGACCGCTATGATAACGAGTCCGACCGCGCCTATAAAGATAAGATACTTAAGTACATTCGCGAAGTACTCTTCAGTAGCCCTGCCCGGTCTGATGCCCGGTACGAATCCGCCCTGCTTCTTGATGTTGTCCGATACCTGCGCAGGATTGAATGTGATCTGCGTATAGAAGTATGCGAAGAATACGATCAAGGCAATGTACAGGATAAGACCGACCGTGTACTTCATGTTGCTGGGGTTAAACCAGTTACTTGATGAAAAATACTTTGTCCATTCCGGATTGGAACCGCCATTCACAAAACCTGCGATGATCACAGGGAACTGGAAGAGCGAAGCCGCGAAAATGATCGGGATGACACCGGCGGTATTGACCTTGAGCGGAATGTGCGAAGCTCTTCCGCCGTATGATCTGCCGCTTGATGTGATCTTCTGTGAATACTGCACTGCGATCCTTCTCTCACCGCCGTTAAGGTAGATGATGAAGACAACGACTGCGATAACCACTACGATGATGATCACGGCTGCAAGTACTGCCATTCCTATGCTTGACGCACCTTTTACAAACTGCTCATACAGAGAGATGAAGTCTGCCGGCATTGATGAAACAATGTTTATCAGCAGTATGATGGAAATACCATTTCCAACTCCGTGCTCTGTGATCTGTTCACCCATCCACATGACAAGCACTGCGCCTGCTGTAAGAACGAGCACGTTACAGATGATCGTCCAGACGTACATGCCGCCTGAGATGCTTCCGAAGATGCCCTGGTTACCAAACCCTATGCACATTGCTGTGCTCTCTATGAGGGCAAGACCGACTGTAAGGTATCTTGTGATCTTTCCGATCTTCTGTCTTCCGTCCTCACCTTCCTTCTGCATCTCCTCTAACTTAGGAAATGCGATGGTGAGCAGCTGGATGATGATCGATGCAGTAATGTAAACGGTAATGTTCAAAGCAAAGATCGACATGCTGGCGAACGAAGAACCGGTCAGTGCATTAAAGAAACCGAATCCTCTGTCTGAAAGTCCGCCAAGGACCTGTGCCACAACGGCTGAGTCAGTTCCCGGAAGGGGAATCTGGCAGCCGAGCCTGACGATAACGAGCATGACTATGGTATAGATCAGTTTTTTGCGGATCTCTTTTACCTTAAAAGCGTTAATTACCGTCCTGAACATTATTCTACCTCGCAAGTGCCTCCGGCAGCTTCGATCTTGGCCTTTGCTGCCTCACTGAATGCGGTTGCCTTGACATTCAGTTTCTTTGTGATGTTTCCGTTTCCAAGGATCTTAACACCATCTCTGGGATTCTTAACGATGCCGACCTCCATGAGGCTGTCGATAGTAACGTCTGCACCATCCTCAAATCTGTTGAGTGCGGCAACGTTGATGCCTACGAGATCTTTGCTGTTAATGCAGGTGAAGCCTCTCTTGGGGATTCTTCTGTATAAAGGCATCTGTCCGCCTTCGAAACCGATCCTCGGACGTCCTGAACGGGCTTTCTGTCCCTTATGTCCTTTTCCTGCAGTCTTTCCGTTTCCAGAAGCGTGTCCACGGCCTCTGCGGAAGTTGTTGCTCTGCTTGGAACCCTCTGCAGGATATAATTCTGATAAATTCATTCCTGATCTCCTCCTTAAGCTTCCTCAACCTTAACTAAGTGTTTTACCTTCTCGATCATGCCTCTTACAGCTTCATTATCCGGAAGGACCTTGGTCTGGAGCATCTTGTGAAGTCCAAGTGCTTCGATTGTTGCCCTCTGCTTGGGAATAGCGCCGATAGGAGACTTAACTAATGTAACTTTGATATCTGCCATTGTCTGTTCCTCCTATTATGCCATGATCTCTTCAACACTCTTACCGCGAAGGCGGGCCACCTCTTCAGGTGTCTTAAGCTGCTTAAGAGCTTCAAGTGTTGCAAGAACTACATTCTGTTTGTTGTTTGAACCAAGTGACTTGGTACGGATGTTTTTGATGCCTGCAAGCTCGCATACGCTACGGGCAGGACCTCCGGCGATAACACCGGTACCTTCAGGTGCTCTCTTCAGAAGAACTGAAGCGCCACAGTAACGTCCTGTTGTATCATGCGGGATGCTCTCTGTCTCATCAACAGGGATGGAGATGAGATGTTTCATTGCATCTTCCTTAGCCTTACGGATAGCCTCAGGAATTTCGATGGACTTTCCGATGCCTGCTCCGACACGGCCTTTTCCATTGCCGACGACAACCAATGCCGAGAATCTGGAGTTACGTCCGCCTTTTACAACTTTAACTACTCGCTTGATAGTTACGACTTTTTCTTCGAACTCCGGAGCTTCCGGAGCATTTGCGATAGCTTTATTGTCTCTCATAGCTTTACTTCCTCCTTATTAGAATTCCAGGCCGGCTTCTCTTGCCGCGTCTGCCAGTGCCTTAACTTTGCCGTGATATACATATCCGCCTCTGTCAAAGACTACTTCCTTGATACCGGCTTCGATAGCTCTCTGTGCGACGACCTTGCCGACATATGCTGCTGCAGCAGTGTCATTGGTCTTCTCGAGCTCAGCCTTGATATCTTTCTGAACGGTTGAAGCAGAAACAAGTGTCTTATGAGTCTCATCATCTATGATCTGAGCATAGATATGCATGTTGCTTCTGTATACTGCAAGACGGGGTCTTTCAGCGGTGCCTGAGAAGCGATTGCGTAATTTCATATGTTTCTTTTCGCGAATCTGAGTTCTGGATTTTTTACTTATCATTCTCTCTCACGCTCCTTTACTTACCTGTCTTACCGACTTTACGTCTGATATACTCATCAACATACTTGATACCTTTGCCCTTGTAAGGCTCGGGTGCCCTGAATGATCTGATCTCTGCTGCTACCTGGCCAACAGCTTCCTTGCTGATGCCGCTTACATTTATATGGTTCTGGTCGGGTGCTTCGATCTTGACTCCTGCAGGAGCAACATACTCTACCGGATGTGAGTATCCGAGGCTGAGTACGAGTTTCTCTCCCTGCATCTGGCATTTGTAACCAACACCGTTGATCTCGAGTTTCTTTACAAATCCGTCTGTAACACCGATGACCATGTTGTTGAGCAGTGCTCTTGTGAGACCGTGAAGGGCTTTGTTCCTCTTGAGATCGTTAGGTCTTGTAACAACGATATGGCCTTCTTCAAGCTCAATCTTCATCTCAGCGGGAAGTACTCTGTTAAGTTCTCCCTTAGGTCCCTTTATAGTCACATTATTATTTTCTGCTATATCCACAGTTACTCCTGCGGGAATAGCGATAGGCATTCTTCCGATACGTGACATGCCGTTCCTCCTTTTAATAAATACTGTTCAGTGACTTACCATACGAATGCAAGAACTTCTCCGCCTACGCCAAGCTTTCTTGCTTCCTTATCGGTGATCACTCCGTTGTTAGTTGAGATCAGGGCGATTCCGAGGCCACCAAGAACCTTCGGAAGATCTTCCTTGTTCGCATAGACACGAAGGCCGGGCTTTGAGATTCTCTTAATGCCTGTGATGACCTTCTCGTTTTTGTCTTTGCCGTACTTAAGTTCGATGTGGATCTGATCGAAACCACGCTCGTCCTTTGTGATAGTGCAGCTCTTGATATATCCCTCGTCTAATAAGATCTTAGCGATTGAAGCCTTAATTTTAGATGACGGAACATCTACAGAGTCATGTTTAGCTGTATTTGCATTACGGATTCTTGTAAGCATATCAGCAATAGGATCGCTCATTGTCATAATTAATTCCCTCCTTCTAAAATCTTACCAGCTGGCTTTCTTTACTCCAGGGATCTCTCCCTTGTATGCAAGTTCACGGAAGCATACTCTGCAGATACCGTATTTCTTGAGAACCGCATGCGGACGTCCGCAGATCCTGCATCTTGTGTATTCCTGTGTAGAGAATTTTGCCGGGCGCTGCTGTTTTACCTTCATAGATTTCTTAGCCATGTGTAAAATCCTCCTTAATTACTTCTCAAACGGCATTCCGAACAGTCTAAGGAGCTCTCTTGCTTCCTCATCTGTCTGTGCTGTTGTAACTACGATAACGTCCATTCCTCTGACCTTGTCGACCTTGTCGAATTCGATCTCCGGGAAGATGAGCTGTTCTTTGATACCAAGGGCATAGTTTCCTCTGCCGTCAAATGAATCAGCGCTGACTCCTCTGAAGTCACGGACACGCGGAAGTGCCAGATTGATAAGTCTGTCAAGGAAGTTGTACATCTTATCGCCTCTTAAGGTTGTCTTGCATCCGATGGACATGCCCTCTCTGATCTTGAAGTTAGCAACTGACTTCTTGGCACGAGTGATGACTGCCTTCTGTCCTGTGATGATCTGAATATCACCGATCGCTGACTCAAGAGCCTTGGCATTATCCTTAGCCTCGCCGACACCCATGTTGATGACGATCTTATCGATCTTCGGTACCTGCATGATGTTCTTGTAACCGAACTTTTCCTTCATTGCAGGAACGATTTCAGAATTGTATGTTTCTTTAAGTCTATTCAACTTTCGGACCTCCTTCCTTTAATCAGTCAATTGCTTCGTTTGATGATTTTGCATAACGAACTTTCTTGCCATTTTCATCAATGTGGAAGCCGATCCTGGTAGCCTGTCCCTTATGTACATACATAACGTTTGAAATATCAATTGCGCCTTCACGGGTGATGATGCCGCCCTCCTGGCTTTCTCTGCCAGCCTTGAGATGCTTCTTGACCATGTTCACGCCTTCAACGATGACGCGGCCTTTCTTGGCATCTACTGCGAGCACTTTACCCTCTTTGTCTTTATCTTTTCCTGCGATAACTCTAACGGTATCGCCTTTTTTGATCTTTAATGTTGCCATTTCGTGCCTCCTACAGTACTTCAGGTGCCAGAGAAACAATCTTCATGAACTGCTTTTCCCTGAGCTCTCTTGCTACCGGTCCGAAGATACGTGTACCTGTTGGTGTCTTATCTTCCTTGATGATAACGGCAGCATTTTCGTCGAACTTGATGTAGGATCCGTCTTTACGGCGGGCGCCCTTAACTGTACGGACCACAACTGCCTTTACAACATCGCCTTTCTTAACAACGCCGCCGGGGGTGGCATCCTTAACTGTGGCAATGATAATATCGCCGATGTTAGCGTATCTTCTAGTAGAACCGCCAAGAACTCTTATGCACAAAATTTCTTTTGCACCAGTATTATCAGCGACTTTAAGTCTGCTTTCCTGCTGTATCATAATAATTCTCCCTTCTACTAATTATTTAGCCTTCTCGATGATCTCGACGAGTCTCCACCTCTTATCCTTTGACAGAGGTCTTGTCTCCATAACTCTTACTGTATCGCCGATACCGCATTCGTTGTTCTCATCATGAGCTTTCAGCTTGTAAGTTCTCTTAACGATCTTGTTGTACAGAGGATGTCTTACATTGTCGATAACAGCAACCACGATGGTCTTGTCCATCTTATCGCTGATAACTTTACCTGTACGGGTTTTTCTCAGATTTCTTTCCACGTTAACTTCCTCCTTCCCCATTACTCAGCTGAATTCTGCTTCTGCGTGATGACCGTCATGATCCTCGCGATATTTCTTCTGACTTCTTTGATCCTGCCGGTGTTCTCAAGCTGGTTGGTAGCATTCTGGAATCTTAAGTTAAAAAGTTCCTTCTTAGCGGCTACAAGCTCTTCATTTAACTCGGCAGCGCTCTTGCTCTGTAAATTTTCAATATATTTATTACTCTTCACTTGATTCACCGCCTTCCAGATCTGCTTTTGAAGCGATCTTGCACTTGATGGGAAGCTTGTGTGTAGCAAGACGAAGTGCTTCTCTTGCTGTAGCTTCGGGAACGCCTGCGATCTCGAACATTACTCTGCCGGGCTTAACAACTGCTACCCAGTACTCCAGAGCACCCTTTCCTGAACCCATACGTGTCTCAGCAGGTTTTGCTGTTACAGGCTTGTCAGGGAAGATCTTGATCCATACATGTCCGCCACGCTTTACGTATCTTGTCATGGCAACACGGGCTGCTTCTATCTGATTTGAAGTGATCCAGCCCGGCTCAACTGCAACGATACCATACTCGCCGTAAGTGATCGTGTTGCCTCTGGTTGCCTTACCTTTCATAGAACCGCGGAACTGTTTACGATGTTTTGTTCTTTTTGGCATTAACATGATTATTTATCGCTCCCTTCCTTGTGTTCTTTTACCGGAAGCACTTCACCTTTGTAAATCCAGACTTTAACGCCTACTTTACCATATGTTGTGTCTGCTTCTGCAAATCCGTAATCGATGTCGGCACGGAGAGTCTGAAGAGGAATTGTTCCCTCGCTGTAGAACTCTGTACGAGCCATGTCTGCACCGCCGAGACGTCCTGAGCAGCTTGTCTTGATACCAAGAGCTCCTGCCTTCATTGTCCTGGAGATGGCTGACTTCATTGCTCTTCTGAATGCCACACGGTTCTCAAGCTGCTGAGCGATGTTCTCTGCAACGAGCTGTGCGTCCTTCTCTGAGCGCTTTACTTCTACTACATCAAGGATGATATCCTTCTGGATAAGCTTCCTGACCTGAGCCCTGAGTTTCTCGATCTCTCCGCCGCCCTTGCCGATGATTACGCCCGGCTTTGCAGCAAAGATCTTAACCTTGATGATCTTGGCGGAAGCTCTTTCGATCTCAATCTTGGAGATTCCGGCATTGTATAATTTCTTCTTAAGATATTCTCTTATCTGATGATCCTCGACCAGATAGTCAGCAAACTCTGCGTCTGCATACCACTTGGAATCCCAGTCTTTGATCACGCCCACTCTTAAACCGTGTGGATTAACTTTCTGTCCCATATACCCTCCTATCTTTCATCAAGAACGATCGTGATATTGCTTAAGCGATGCTCGATCCTGTAAGCTCTACCCTGTGCTCTCGGTCTGATTCTCTTCATTGTAGGTCCTTTGTTTGCATAGCACTCAGCAATGTAAAGGTCCTCCGGATTCATTCCATTATTGTTCTGCGCGTTGGCGATCGCCGACTCAAGCAGTTTCTTAATGATGGCAGCTCCGTATCTCGGGTTATATGTAAGGATTCCCAGTGCCTCGCCAACCTTCTTGCCTCTTATTGCATCCAGAATGAAGCATGCTTTCTGAACTGAGATTCTGGCAAGTGAAAGCTTAGCTGACGGTCTGGTGTCCTTGTTTGCATTTCTTTCTCTTTTTATCTGTGATCTATGTCCCTTAGCCATGGATCAAACCTCCTTTCGAAACTTTGCTTATCTGGACTTCTTCTCGTCTTTGCCGTGTCCCTTGTATGTCCTTGTTGATACGAACTCGCCAAGCTTGTGGCCGACCATATCTTCTGTGACATATACCGGAACGTGTCTTCTTCCATCATGTACCGCGATGGTGTGACCGATCATGTTCGGGAAGATTGTTGAACGCCTTGACCAGGTCTTAAGGACTTCTTTCTTGTCAGAAGCGTTCAGTGCCTCTATTTTCTTAAGCAAACTTTCATCTGCGAAAGGGCCTTTTTTAAGTGATCTTGCCATGGTACCCTCCTTACTTCATGTTACGTCCATCTCTGCGACGGATGATCAGTTTGTTAGACGCTTTGTTCTTTTTCCTGGTCTTAAGACCAAGTGCAGGCTTGCCCCAAGGTGTTGAAGGGCCCGGACGTCCGATACCGGTCTTGCCTTCACCACCACCATGAGGATGGTCGTTCGGGTTCATGACGGAACCGCGGACTGTAGGTCTGATGCCCATGTTTCTCTTACGGCCTGCCTTACCGATGTTGACAAGGTCATGCTCTACATTGCCGACCTGTCCGATCGTTGCGCGGCAGAGAGCGGGTACCATTCTCATTTCGCCTGAAGGAAGTCTGAGTGTTGCGAACTTTCCTTCCTTAGCCATGAGCTGGGCTGAGTTTCCTGCGCTCCTTACAAGCTGTCCGCCCTTTCCGGGATAGAGCTCGATGTTGTGGATCTCTGTACCGACGGGGATGTTCTCGAGAGGAAGGCAGTTGCCTACTCTAACCTCTGCCTCAGGTCCGCTCATGACTGTCATTCCGTCTGTAAGTCCTACAGGAGCAAGGATGTATGCCTTCTCGCCGTCAGCGTAGCTGATCAGTGCGATGTTAGCTGTTCTGTTCGGATCGTACTCGATACCGATGACTTTTGCGGGGATACCGTCTTTTCTTCTCTTAAAATCTACTATTCTGTACTGTCTTCTAGTTCCGCCACCCTGGTGTCTTACTGTGATCTTGCCCTGGTTATTTCTTCCTGCGTTCTTCTTGCTTACTGCAAGCAGTGACTTCTCGGGCTCGTTCTTGGTGATCTCCTTTTTATCAAGGGCAGTCATCTGTCTTCTAGAAGGTGTATATGGGTTGAATGTTTTGATTCCCATAATAATTCTCCTTTCAATAACTGTTTGTCATCACGCTTGTCTGCGTATAGGTGCCGCTTTGCGGCTGTTTAAGGTTTACAGACCTTCAAAGATCTCAATGTCCTTGCTGTCTGCGGTTAACTTAACGATTGCCTTTTTGGACTCAGCAGCTTTGCCTTCGATCCTTCCGCGACGTCTTGTCTTGGGGTGGCGGTTCATTGTGTTAACGCTTTCAACCTTTGTTCCGTCGAACATTTTCTCGACTGCTTCCTTGATCTGTGACTTGTTGGCGTCAACATGTACAAGGAATGTGTACTTCTTATCAGCCATGTCGTTCATACTCTTCTCAGAGATGACGGGCTTAAGGATAATGTCATAATATTTTAAATCTGC
>SVDE01000215.1 GCA_015057955.1 Lachnospiraceae bacterium
TCATACTGTTCCTTTGCAAGGTAAAGGTGCCGGCAGTCATACTCGCTCCGCTTGAATTTATCGGACAGCTCACCAGCCCGCTTGCAATGGTAGTCCTTGGCGGAACCCTTGCCTCATACTCACTCAAAAAGATGTTCGGAAACTGGAGGTATTACATCGTCTCCCTGTTCAAGCTGATCATCTTCCCGGTAGCCGCATTCTTTATCTGTAAAGCGATGCTCGGACCGGGCGAAATGACTTCACTCATAACCATCTATGTTGCATGCCCTACAGCGACCATGATCCCCATGATGACTCTTGCCTACGGCGGAGACTGGGAAAATGCTTCTTCCGGAACGGGTCTGTGCACAATCCTGAGTCTGGCCACAATACCGGCCCTATGGTTCCTGATGGGTGCGTTCTGATACAAACAAAAAGCAGGCTGCACCTGCTTTTTAAATCCTTTACTACGGAAAACTGCCTGATATCACATTATCAGGCAGTTGTTATATTTCTGGCAGTAGAATCCCTTACGATCAGATCACATGTCAGAACTATGTTTCTGGTATTCCTCTCAGGTCCTTCGATCTTTGCGATCAGACTGTTGCAGGCTGTATAACCTATCATTTCTGCCGGCATATTGAATGATGTGATCTGCGGAATGGTAACATGACACACTGACGAATTATCTCTTCCGACTACGGCAACATCCTCTGGTATATGAAGTCCAATCCTGCTGCAGGCATATATCACACCTGCAGCGTAAATGTCAGAAGTGGTTATGAAAGCGTCAGGAGGGTTTGGGTTTTTCAGCATCTGATCTGCCGCAACTGCAGCCGATGTCGAAAAATAGTTAGTATCAATATTTGCGCACCATTCCTGATTGCTTTCCAGGCCCATCTCCTTCAGCAGCGAAAAGTAAATGCCTTTAACAACTTTGCACCGGCGGTATTTAGGTTGGCCTGTAATAAGGGCTATTTTTTTCTTTCCTGTACTAATAAGATGCTGAAGGCACTTACGTATCATGTCTTCTTCATCAACATCAACTGAAGATATACCGGAGGTTGAATAATCAGTCATCATTGTGGCCGTCGGGATCATGGCACCAACCTCTGTTATTGCTTCGCAATCCACCGCATCAGAAAATATAAGAAGACCTGCTGCGTCGCAGCCTTTCGCCCATACGAGAAGTTCCTCTGCATTTGGCTTACCTGCAGCGACCTGTGACATCATCAGATGTTTTATATAAGTTGAATATCCACATTCATTTGCACTGCGTTCTATTCCTTCAAGAAAATAGCTGCTGCCCTGATCTCTCATGGAACTGCATACAACAAGAATGTTTTTATGATCATCTGACGGTTTGATCTTTGTCTTGAGAACGCGGTAACCGGTCTTTTCAACTGCCCGGAGCACCTTTTGTATGGTCTCTTCAACAGCATAGTCATCGGTTGAAAGAACACGCGAAACAGTGGCGGGGGATACTCCCGCTTCTCTCGCTACATCATGTATGGTTACTGTTTTCTTGGAGGGCATGTGATAACCGCCTGTTCTGGTATGTGGCCAAGAAATGGTATGAGAAGATGTTAATTCTTATTCAGTAAAAAGTCAAGTGAAGGAGCCAGGCAATGGCAAAAGGATGGCATTATTATTCTTATTTCACAGGCGTAATACCATCCTTTTGTCATTAGTGTATTATTTGAAGGAGAAAAAATGTTTAGTGGTTGACTCCCTTATGATAAGATCGCAAGGCAGTATGATATTTCTTATATTGCACTCCGGCTCCTCTATCCTGGCTATCAGATTGTTGCAGGCGGTATAACCGATCATGTCAGCAGGCATGTTGAATGCGGTGATCTGCGGAATGGAAATATGGTCGACAGAAGAATTGTCTCTTCCAACCACTGCAACATCCTCCGGTATCTGCAGTCCCAGCTGATTGCAGGCGTAGATCACTCCCGCAGCAAAAATATCAGCAGTCGCGATAAAGGCATCCGGCGGATTGGAACCTGTAAGCATTTGTCTCGCAGCGATCGCGGCAGAAGTCGAATAATAGTTAGTATCTATATTCGCAAGCCAATCCGGATTTATCTCCATCTGCATTTCCTTCAGCAGTGAAAGGTAAATATTTTTCAGTACCATACTTCTGCGGTATTTAGGCTGCCCGGTTATCAGCGCGATCTTTTTCTTCCCAGTCGACATGAGATGTGTAAAGCATTTTCGCATCATGTCTGCTTCATCGACATCAACAGAAGAGATATTCTGGTCAGAATACTCAGTCATCATGGTGGATACAGGCATCTGAGCTGCCGCTTTATCGATTTCGTCAGTATCAACCGCATCGGAAAAAATGAGCAGACCTGAGGCATTACAGTCCTTCGCCCATGTGATCATGTCCTCCGCTTTGGGATTCTTATGGATCAGCTGCGACATCATTATATGCTTGATCAAAGGCGTATATCCGGATTCATCCGCTCTGCGCTCTATCCCTTCAAGGAAATAGCTGCTGCCTTGATCCCTCAGTGAACTGCAAATTACAAGAATGTTCCGGAAAGGCTTTGTTTTTGGCGCAGATACCAGATAACCTGTTTTCTCAACTGCTTCTGCTACTTTAAGTTTTGTTTCTTCATTCACATGGTCGCGCCCGGAAAGCACCCGGGAGACCGTTGCGGGAGAAACGCCTGCGCATGCCGCTACATCGGTTATTGTGATCTTCTTTTTAGACGGCATTTTAGCAGCACTCTTCCTTCTGTAAACGAAGGTCTGCACGTCTCTGCATTGAATGCCTTGTCTGTTCCATAAGCTCGATGGGATTTCCATCCGGATCCTTTACCCAACATGCAAAACAGCCATCTTCACAGAGTGTAACGTCGTCCATTGTTTTGACTTCCGGTGCTCCGGGATCAGGATTCTTCAGTATCGTGATCCCTCTTGCCTGAAGAGTTTCTATCATCTCAACCATATTGTCAGTCTCAAAAGAGAAATGCCATACGGTCTGGTCATCATAATATATTCCTTTTTCCGGATGCGGATGAGGATTCGGAGCTTTGACCGGCTGAAGTTCAATATACTGGCCTTCACACAGTTTAAGATAATAATCCCAAGGTTCCCCGCCGTCTTTGTTTCTGATCTCACCTACAACTATGCATCCCATTTTCTTATAGAAATCCAGCGAAGCCTCTATGTCATTGCAGAAAAGACTTACGTGAAAAAGATTTTTAAATAGAAATCCCATTATTTCCTCCTTATTTGCTAGCCCTGTTGCTAAGTCTTGAACTGATCTGGCCGGTCTGATAGTCAAGGAATACAGCAGCTACGATGATCAATCCTTTTGCGACCAGCTGCCAGTTTGTATCAACTCCGAGCAGATTCAGACCGTTGCTTATCATTCCTATGATAAGTACACCGACAAGAGAGCCAAGCACCTTTCCGGTACCGCCGCCAAGTGTTGTGCCGCCAATGATGACTGCAGCAATTGCATCCATTTCCATTCCGCTTCCTGCCTCAGGCTGGGCTGAAGCTGCGCGGCCGGTCATGATCAGCGCGCCTATGGCTGCGCATAAACCCATGAATATACTAACCAGCATTGTTACGCGGGCTTTATTGATACCTGATACTTCTGCTGCCTGTGAATTGCCGCCTACCGCAAGAAGATGTCTTCCGAATATGGTTTTAT
>SVDE01000067.1 GCA_015057955.1 Lachnospiraceae bacterium
AGGTGGAGAGCGGAGAGATCCCGAATCCGTATGAGTTTGAACACAGCAATGAACCTGACTGGTACAAATTCTGATCAATAGTGAATTAAGGAGGAGCGACATGCCTAAAGTATACAATGGTGACCTGACTAAAATATTTGACATAACAGGTAAAAAAGCAGTGATCTTCGGCGGAGCCGGAGGATTCGGAAAAGCAATTGCCGAAGGATATGCAGCAAACGGAGCAGATATCCTGATCCTTTCCAGAAAAGAATCCGCTCTTCAGGCTGCTGTGGAAGACATAAAGGCTAAAGCTAAAGACGGGGTACAGGTTAAGTACTATGTATGTGATGCCGGTGTAGAGGAGGAAGTTATCGCAGCGCGTGATTTTGCGGTAAGCGATGAAGGTATCGGCGGATGTGACATCCTTGTAAATGCCCAGGGCATAAATAAAAAGATGTTTTCATGGGAAATGGATACAGAATACTGGAAAGCCATGCTGAACACCAACATAACATCTCTTATGTACACATGCCGTCATTTCGGAAACTGGATGAAAGAACATAATACAGAAGACGGGACAGTATATGATCCGAAGGACTTTACTCCTGGCCAGGCCTCGCCTGCCAACGGTTATGGAAAGATCATCAATTTCGGCTCAGTCCGGGGTATTCGCATAGTGGCAAACGGCGGCATGGGCAATGTAGCATACAATACTACAAAAGGAGCTGTTGAAATGCTGACAAAAGCATTTGCCTCAGATCTTCGTCCCAATATCCAGGTAAATGCCATAGGACCTACCATTACATATACTCCAATGATGGTTGGCCTGCTTCCTGCAGATGAAAATGTAAGGAATGGGATCGCTGCCTCACTTCCTGCACAGAGAATCGGATATGAGATCGATGTGGTCGGACCGGCACTGTTCCTTGGGTCCGCAGCATCAGACATGGTAACCGCGACTACAATCTATCCTGACGGAGGCCTTGTAGCAACATCATGATCAGATGAAAAACGGTTCATACACTGAAATCAAAGTGTATGAACCGTTTTTTAATATGATCCATTGTAGAATTTGGTAAAGTCTTTAACAAATGTTGTAAGCGCCTGCTTGTCATTTCCCTTTTTCCAGATGAGATTAAGCGGTATCACTGCTTCGGGATCGGTTATCTCGACCACATTAAGATCTCCTGCCAGAAATGAAAGATGTCTTGGTATAAGGAATATGCCGTGCCCCATGCTGACATAGAAAAAACCTGAATCAATATTGTTGATCGTTTTTACTGTATGCATCTGCATTCCGAATTTTTCAAACAGAGATTTATGATACTGCGCGGTATATGGATTATTAGTCTCTGAAAAAGAGATCAGCGGTTCATTTCTGATATTAGACATGCTTATGACGGTTTCGCCTGTAAGACGGTGTCCTGCTGGGATAACAGCGCAAAGGGGATCATCAGATATATGACGAACTTCAAAATCTGCAAACAGTTCAGAAGGGACATGCGTTGTAAAAGCCAGATCCAGTTTATCTTCCAGCATATATCCTGTAACCTCATCCAGGTCAGAAGCAATCGCGGTGATGTTTATGCTGGGATGCATCCTCTCAAATGATTCGATAAAGTTTGTTATAAACCCTTTGACCGCATATCCAAGAAATCCGACAGAAAGGCAGCTGCTCTCTTGATCTGATGCAGACTGTATGGTGCTGAAGGCTTTATCGAGCGCTTCAAGTGCAGCCCTGAATTCAATAACTGCCCGTTCCCCCATCGGCGTAAGTGATACTTTATGTGTATCGCGTTCAAAGAGCTTTGTACCGAGGGTTTCTTCAAGATCGTGAATATGACGGCTCAAAACCGGCTGCGTAAGATAAAGCATATTTGCTGCTTTGCTGTAATTAAGACATTCTGAGAGAACGATAAATTCTCTAAGACGGTTAATATCCATTTATTCCTCCGTGTCATGGAGCATGTTACGATGATCGGATCGCAAAAAGTGTGCAATAGTGTTCGGGAAATATGATAACTACAGTATAACATATTTTTAAGAGACGCTTATTTTATTTTGGTATAACTGACCGGGAAAACGGTATTTCAGCTGACAGAAAGTTAATGTTAAGGTGAAACAGTAATAAAAGAAAAGCATCTTTAAACAGGCAAAAAATACGATAGGAGATATTAATGATCATGAGAGAAGCAGTTATAGTCGGTTACGGGCGTTCAGCAGTCTGCAGGGCATTCAAAGGCTCATTCAGAAATACACATCCAATAGAGTATTCTGCGCAGGTATTAAGAGGTGTTATCGAGAAAAGCGGGATCAGAACAGATGAGATCGAGGATGTGATCATGGGCTGTGCTGTACAGCATAAGACTACATCAATGAACATTGCAAAGAGTGTAGTGCAAAGAGCAGGTCTTCCTATAAGTGTTTCAGGTCATACCATCAACAGATTCTGCTCATCAGGTCTGCAGGCCATAGCTACTGCGGCCAATGCCATTGCAGCAAACCAGGGTGATGTCATAATTGCCGGCGGAGTTGAAGACATGAGTGATACATTTGAACCGTATCCGGAAGAATATCAGGATGCATGGCTGAATGAACATTGTCCGGGAGCATATATGGGTACCGGCCTCACTGCCGAAAATGTAGTTAAGAAATACAATCTGAGCAGAGCGGAAATGGAGCAGATGGCATATGAATCACATATGAAAGCGGCAAAAGCTCAGAAAGCAGGAAAACTGGCTCCGTCCATTATCCCTGTTACTGTCAAGGACGAAGAGGGTAACGACAAGGTAGTTACACAGGATGAGGGTATCCGCCCGACAACCAACCTCGAGTCCCTGGCAAAACTCAAACCATGCTTTATCCCGGAGGAGGAAGGCGGTACAGTAACTGCGGCAACTTCATCTCAAACATCTGATGCGGCAGCATTTGTGGTTGTAATGGAGAAAGAGAAAGCCCTTGAGCAAGGGATAAAGCCTATAGCTAAGCTGATATCGTTTGCAGTGGCAGGCTGTGACTCCACAATGATGGGACTGGGTCCGATCTACGCTGTCCCCAAGGCACTTGAAAGAGCCGGGCTTAGCATGGATGACATGGATGTTATTGAGCTTAATGAGGCATATGCCGCTCAGGCAATACCTTGTATCAGAGAGCTGAAAATGGATCCCGCAAAGGTCAACCCGTATGGCGGGGCTATGGCACTGGGCCATCCCATGGGTGCTACAGGTGCATTCCTGACCTGCAAATTGCTGGATTATCTTAAAGATAACAATGGCAGATACGGTATGGTCACCATGTGCATAGGCGGCGGCATGGGTGCAGCAGGAATATTTGAATTGCTTTAAATGGAGGAAAACATGAACAGTTCATCACAGATAAAAAAAGTCGCCGGGATCGGCGGCGGTATCATTGGAAGCAGCTGGGTAGTGCTGTTTGCTTTAAAAGGTAAAGACATCACTCTGTACGCCAGAAGCGAGGAGTCTGTAAACAGGCAGAAAAAAACTATTGAGGACAATCTGGAGTTCCTGTTAGACAATGGCGTTATAGACAGCAAAGATGACGTGGGAAAAAAGATCACTTACACCACAGATCTTGAAGCTGCAGTAACGGATGCAGATTTTATTCAGGAAAGCGGCCCTGAAAAGCTCGAATTCAAGCAGGAGATCCTTGCAAGGATCGAATCATGTGCACGTACTGATGCCATAATCGCAACAAGTGCTTCAACGCTTCCGCTTGACATGATAACAGAAAAAGCAATACATCCGGAACGTTGTATAGGCGGACATCCGTATAACCCGCCTCATCTTATCCCGCTGGTGGAGATCACAAAGACAGAGAAAACATCGCCTGAAGTTATAAAGATCGCAAAAGATTTTTATGTTGAGCTAGGAAAGGAACCGGTAGTTCTTCAGAAAGCCTGCCCGGGTTATATCTGCAACAGACTGCAGCTGGCTGTTTTCAGGGAGATGATAGATCTGGTGGAACGCGGTGTATGTACAGTTGAGGAAGCAGACAGAGCCCTGACGTTTGGGCCTGCCATACGCTGGGCTATTTTTGGCCATAATATGGTCATGCAGGTAGCAAATAAGAATGGCATAAAAGGAATGATGGACATGCTGGCAGGAGGATACAATCTCTGCGCTGACATTGCATCATGGGATACTCTGCCGGAAGATTACGGTGATAAGGCACAGGCAGCAGTGAATGAGATCATGAAGAATAATCCTGATGAGATCGGGCATACAAATGCCGAGATCGCAGCATATCGTGACAGAATGCTCATAGATATCCTAAAGCTTCACCATAAATTCTAAATTTATAAGAACACAGTCTCACAGCTTTGAATTGTATGGCCTGATCTTGACGAAGAACGTCAGGATCAGGCCTATTGCTGTAAGTATGGCAGCAATGATGAACGCAACTGTATAAGGTGCGGATCCCAGGTCCTTTAACGATGTGGCAAGCAAAGGTCCGATAAGGCTGGCTATACCGAATACCATATACATAACGCCATAATTCTCAGTGATATACTTAGGCCCATAGACGTCTGAAACGATCGGCGTTATAAGAGCAGCAGTGCCTCCGTAGCAGGATGCGGTAATTGCCATAAATATACATGAAAGCACCGGATGCGTGAACAGTGCCATAAGTGCCATTGAGACGGTGCAGACTATCAGTACATACTTAAGTGTTGCGGACCTGCCGGCTTTGTCGGAAATGCTTCCCCAGATGAACCTGCCGGCCATGTTGGCAGCAGCAAACACGCTGACAAGAACAGCTGCGGCAGTTTCGCCAATTCCGGTTCTTGACTGCAGGATGGAGGATGCCTGGCTTATGACTATGACGCCTGCAATAAGCGCCAGTGAAAAAATTGCTGCAAGCAGGTAGAACCTGCCGGTTTTTACCATCTGCGCACGGTTCATGCCATTTCCGACGGACGTTGCAGTATCCCCGCCCCCCATTAAGATGCGGGATTCATCGGGCGGATTCTTCATGAAAAAAGAACCGACTGCTATGACCAGAAGGAAGATCACACCGATGATCCTAAAAGCCATCTGAAGCGATAAGCCGTGTATAAGGGCTGAGACTACAGGAGCCCAGAGCATTGAACCTGCTCCGTAGGCGGCTGTTCCAAGTCCGGATGCAACTCCGGGCTTCTCGGGAAACAGCTTAACAACGTATGACATTGCCTGAGGGTAAACAAGCCCCGTTCCGACACCTGTAAGGAATCCGTAAAAAAGATAAAGCTCCCAAATGCTGTGCTTCATGAAGCCTGTCAGGAAGAGTCCCAGACCCAGCATTATACCTCCTATGAGGACGCTTTTCTGAATACCCAGTTTCCTGATGACAGAGCCAAGCAGGAGGGATGTAAGTGTAGAGCAGAGCACTGTGATCGTATATGTAAGAGCAACAGCACTGTCATTCCATCCGTAGTGCCTGATAAAAGGGTTCTGAAAAACACTCCAGGCATATCCTATCCCTGCAAAAAGACAGATGATAAGTGATGCAATAAGATATATGATTCTTTTTCTTTTGAAGCTTTCAGCCACGATAGGTTCCTCACATTCATATAATGTATTAATATATTATTATTAATTCATATAAAGTGGTTATAAGTTATTAAAAGACTGTTATGCAATAACAGTATTGGTAAGGGCCGGATGAAGGATGATAGAATAACGGTGATATCTAGCGGAGGTTTGTTATTATGAGCGAAATGCGCGGCAAGGTCAGAACCAGGGAAGAAATCATATCTGTATTTAAGGATGGCATGACGATAGGCGTAGGAGGACAGGCTGGTGCGTATATGCCCTGGAGTCTTCTGGACATGCTCGAGGAAAGCGGGGTGAAACATCTTACCATATGTTCCATAGATGCATGCAACCCGGGATTTGCCATCAGCAGGCTCATTGAAAACGGTCAGGTGGACAGGATGCTTACAACTCATATAGGCACAAACCCGATCGCCTCCCGAATGATGTTGGAAGGTAAGCTTGAGATAGAACTCAGCCCCATGGGATCTTTTATTGAACGCATGCGCGCAGGCGGAGCCGGTCTGGGCGGCATACTTACAAAAACCGGCCTGGGCACAGATGTTGAAGAAGGAAAACAGAAGGTAGTAATAAAAGGTGAGGAATATCTGGTAGAAGAGGCCGTTCACTGTGACGTGGCGCTGACAAGATGCCGAAGGGCAGATCCCCTCGGAAACCTTGCTTACCATGGGACCGGAACAGCAGGACATCCGATAATAGCAACATGTGCGGACATTTCCATAGTACAGGTTGACCTGTACTGTGACCTGAATGAGATATCACCGGATGAGATAAAAGTGCCGTCGATCTATACGGATATGCTTTATATAGGAGAGCATGAGGCTAATCATCTGATCGGAAGGATCAAGGCAGATATTCTGGGACTGGAATACAACAGGGATGGAGGACTGGCATGATGCTGGATAACAGGAGCTTTATTGCAAAAAGATGTGCAGAGTATTTCTCGGAAGGTGATACGGTCAATCTTGGGATAGGGATTCCGAGCGCATGCAGTGACTATGCCGATCCGACTGTATGTTTTCAGACAGAAAACGGAATGCTGGGAGTAGGACAGATCGCCAAAGCACTGGCTATTTGTGATACATATCAGAATGCGGGCGGAGTTAATTTCGTACCTGTTATGGGTGCAGCGGCATTTGATACAGCCCAGTCTTTTGCAGTGATCAGATGCGGACGAATGGACGCCACTGTACTTGGCGCACTTCAGGTATCTGAAAAAGGTGATCTCGCAAACTGGGCGTCACCGGGGCGGAAGTTCGGCATGGGAGGTGCCATGGATCTTTGCAATGGAGCAAAGAAAGTAATTGTTGCCATGGAGCTGACTGCAAAGGATGGTTCAAAAAAGATCGTGAAGGAGTGCACCTATCCGCTTACGGCAGTTCGGTGCGTGGATCATATTGTTACAGAACAATGTGTGATAGATGTGACGGATAAGGGACTGGTACTTCGTGAGATCCGAGAAGGAAAAACACCGGAAGACATTCAGGCCCAGATCGAGCCGAATCTTATTATCGCGGAGGATCTGAAAATAATGGCAGAATAAAATACAAACTATCAAATCAGGAGAAAAGAAGTGACAAAGGGACTGCTCTTTTGTCACTTTTTTATGTGAAAAAAGATAAATCACATTTCGAAATACTTGAATGGGATTCGTCCAAAGCCGGAGTTCATGTTATAATAGCTAAAACCTAGCTGGAGCATAACCTTCATAAAGGAGGCAATAAATGATACCTGTACCCAAATTGTTCCGGAAAACCAAGACTGTTAAGCGGATCAATGAATACATGGACACGAGATTTACCGAAGTCCTGCATACCACTCTCAATCCCAATGGGCCGGGAGCAGTGCGTATCCATCTGATCCCGCCGAAAAAAGAAGAAGACGCGCTGAATCCCAGTGTGGCCATAATAAACGGCGCCGACATCGTGCCTGTGAATTTCACGTGGGCTGTCATGCTCGCTGAAATGATACAGGAGATCAATAAGTATGACGGCAGAGAGATCAGTGATACGGTCATAAATGACATACTGAACGCTGCTTCGGAAAACGTTAAAAACATCATCCCGATCCTGTCAAAAAAGCGCATAGCCGGTGATGTCAGGACCATATATGACACCATCATGCAGATAGCCTATCGCGAGCAGGTCCAGACCGACGTGAATTATATGTGCCTGGGTGAATATGCCGAATACATGAATGCTCCGCACCGCATGGATGTAATGGTAAGCGCCATGACCAGGGACGGAAAATGGCACTGCAACCAGAAGTGCGTGCACTGCTACGCTGCAGGACAGGTCCTTTCGGATGAGGCAGAACTTTCCACAGAAGAATGGAAGCGGATCATAGATAAGTGCCGCGAGGTGGGGATCCCACAGATCACTTTTACAGGCGGAGAGCCTACCATGAGGGATGATCTGTTTGAACTGATAGGCTATGCCCGCTGGTTCATATCAAGGCTCAACACCAACGGCATAAAACTGACCGAAGACTACTGCAGGAAGCTTGGCGAGGCAGAGCTGGACAGTGTGCAGATCACATTTTATTCCTGCGATCCTGAAATACACAACAAACTGGTAGGCGCAGAAGGTTTCGAAAAAACTGCCGCAGGCATCGACAATGCGCTGAAGGCAGGCCTTTCAGTCAGCATAAACACTCCTTTGTGCACGCTAAACAGAGACTATCTGAAGACACTTTCCTACCTTCATGAGAAGGGTGTCATATATGTTACCTGCTCAGGCATGATCATGACGGGAAATGCTCTGGGTGAGGAATCGGAAAGCCTGCAGCTTAAAGGAGAAGAACTGGAGACGATACTTAGGGATGCGGTCGCTTATTGCAGCGAAAACGGGATGGAGATCGCGTTTACATCACCAGGATGGATAAGCCAGGAAGTATTTGAAGAACTGAACATACCCTCGCCGTCCTGCGGCGCGTGCCTTTCAAATATGGCTATTACGCCCGGAGGAAATGTAGTTCCGTGCCAGAGCTGGCTTTCAGATAAACCTCTGGGGAACATGCTGAAAGATGACTGGGAGAGCATCTGGAACAGTCCGGAATGCATAAAGCACAGGGATTATTCAGCAGAAATGACCGGTGAGTGTCCGTTAAGGAGGTGCTGCTCATGAAAAAACATATGAAGAGCATTGCAAGGATCATCCTTACATTTGCTGCCGTCCTGCTCACTTTTTTCATGCTGGAAGTGCCCACGCGCGCTGCAGCTACCGATGAGATACTGAACTTTGCCATCAAGATAGATGTAAATGCAGATGCGTCTCTGAACATGACCTACCATATAGAATGGAAGGTGCTTGATGACTCCATAGGCGAGCTGGAGTGGCTGGACATCGGCATGCCGAATAAATATCACGAGAACATCACGCCCCTTACCGAGACCATTGACTACATAAATGATAATGGCAGTTCTCTGGCAATCTATCTGGACAGGGGCTACAAAGAAGACGAGACAGTTATCGTGGAGTTCTCCCTGACTCAGGATCATATGTATCAGATCGATAAATATGTTGAAGGAGAAACTGTCTATACATTCACTCCCGCATGGTTCGATGAAATGGATGTAGATGCCCTCAGCATACAGTGGAACTCGGCAAATGCAGGGGCATGGCAGCCAGAGTGTTTTGAGGAAGACGGATATCTGGTATTTAACACTTCACTTACAGCCGGTGACAGATATACCATGAGCGTAACTTATCCGAATGATGCCTTCGGTTTTTCTGTTGACAGGCAGCAAAGCAGCAGTGATGGCGATGACGGAGGAGATTACGAGCCCAATTACGGCCCGGATATTAAAAATGATATATTTGATATCATAGGCGGCTTATTTGGTTTGGCCATTGTCGGCGGATTTATAGCAGTTCCCATTATACTGATCGTCAGGTTTGTCAAATGGATCTCATCACGGGGATCCGGTTTCGGCACAAGCCAGACGACACAGAAGAAGATCGTTCGGACCAAGATCGAATACTATGAAAACTGTCCAAGCTGCGGAGCAGCCCGCGAGGAAGGCAAGGAAAAATGTGAGTACTGCGGAAGGAGCATGATCAAGAATAAGGAGGTCGTTGAGGAAAGCCAGATCAAGAACCCTGAAAAATATACGAGCAATGGTACTTACAGGTATGGCGATTCCCCGAATACTTTTATTAATGTAAATGTCATTAATATTCCGGTAAGAAGAAGCAGCAGTTCCAGCACACGGAGCAGTTCAAGCCATCGTTCATCATGCGCATCTTCATGCGCGTCGTCTTGCGCATCATCATGTGCATGCGCTTCATCCTGCGCATGTGCATGCGCCTGCGCGTCATCCGGCCGTGCAGGATGCTCGGTTAAAGATTTCTTTAAAGCCAAGCTGCATGAGGGACGGGTACGCGTTGAGAGCAGGAGGAAAGGGCCAGTCAAGGATTCTTTTCAATGCCGGGATAATGGTATATAATTCTGGAGAATGTTAAAACAGACGCCTTTTTTATCCGGGAGGTAAAACCTTGTTTCTATCAATAATAATTTTCATAGTCAGCATAATACCTGCGGTTCTGGTCTTTATACTGCTTAAGAAGCGAAAAAGTGACGATGCAATGTATAAAAAGAGCTGCAATTCAGCGCTTGTCAGAGGCCTTGTAAGTGTCCTGCCGATACTGGCAGTTTCAGCGACATTGCATCTGCTTAATAATCTGATCCGGGTTACATTGCTTAGGGATATGAATATCCTGATATACAGAGCGCTTTATACATTTATTGTACTTGCTTTTGCTGAAGAGATAGTTAAATACGGAGTTTTCAAACTGCTGCTCAGGAAAAAATACTATGCTTATACATGGGCGGATGTCACAGCATTCATGGTTATCGTGGGCACAGGCTTTGGGCTTATAGAAGACATACCTTATGCCATAGGAGCAAGCCCCATTGTAATGCTCATCAGAGGTTTTACAATGGGCCATGTCGGCTATGGTTTTATAATGGGCTGGTTTTACGGAAAAAGACTGTTTACCGGTAAAAAACGCTATGGGGTGATCGCACTTTTACTGCCGTTTTTGATCCACGGTCTGTATGATTTTTCTCTGTCAGAAGAACTGATCGCGCTCAATGACGATCTTGCTTTCATAGGGATCAGTCTGGCTGTGCTGGATATTGTATTGCTTATACTGCTGATCCGTTTCTTTGTCAGATCGGCAAAAAAAGAGCGCTATAATACTCCTATTATTACGATCGATGAGGTACAGGTATCATGAAGAAAATGACAAGAGTGGCACTGGTCACAAGCGGCGGTGACTGCCAGGGACTTAATGCGGCAATACGCGGCACCGGCAAGGCCCTGTATAATCTGATAGAAAATGTGGAAGTCTTTGGCATGTATGACGGATACAGAGGTCTTATTGACTGCGATTATAAGTTTATGCAGGCCGATGATTTTTCAGGGATCCTTACTGAAGGCGGGACGATCCTCGGTACATCAAGACAGAAATATATACCCGGAAAAGACATAGTAGATGATGACGGCAACAGCGTGATACCGCAGATGCTTGACACCTACAACCGCTTGAATCTTGACTGCTTAGTGGTCATGGGCGGAAACGGCACCCAGAAGAGCGCAAAGCTTTTAGCGGATGCAGGAATGAATGTCATCACTCTTCCAAAGACAATTGATAATGACATCTACGGAACAGATACTACCTTCGGATTCCAAAGCGCTATAAACATAGCTACAAATGTCATTGACTATATTCATTCAACTGCCAGTTCCCACAGCAGGATATTTGTTGTTGAGCTTATGGGAAGAGATGCGGGCTGGCTGACGCTTAACGCAGGAATAGCAAGCGGGGCGGATGTGATCCTGATCCCGGAGATCCCATACGACATCGAAAAGGTTGCTGAAGTAGTGGAAGCCAGAAGGAAAAAAGGGCGCACATTTACTATCGTGGCCTGCGCTGAAGGCGCTGTCTCAAAGAATGATAAATTACTGGATGAGGAAGAGCGCAGGAAGATTAAAGAGTCATCAATGTATCCTACAGTGTCATACAGGATAGCAGCTGAGCTGGAGAAATTGACAGGACAGACAACCAGAGTGACGGTACCCGGTCATTATCAGCGAGGCGGCCCTCCTTGCCCCTATGACAGAGTGCTCGCAACTCAATTCGGCGAAAAGGCTGCCGAGATGATAATCAATAAAGAATACAACCGCATGGTAGCGATCCGGAACGGTGAAATATGCTCAATCCCTCTGGACGATGCTGCAAGCAGGACAAAATTCCTTCCCGTTGACCACCCTCTCATACAGGTGGCCAGGAGCATAGGGACTTCGTTTGGAGACTGATAATTCCATGAAACAAAAGATCGCCCCGGCAATAAAAAGCCGGGGCGATCTTTTATGGGGAATAATGTGATCAGGTTATTTCTTTATGCTTTTCTTGCTGCTGCGGGATGAAAAAATGCTGCGTTTGGGGGAAACAGCGCTCTTATCCATGCGGTCGCAGTAGTCATATCTCTCCATACGGAACCATGACGGAACAACGGGTGTTAAGTGATTGGTTTCAATGTAATTGCTCAGCATAATTGACATGGCTGTTATCTCCTTTTATAATCATTTTCGTCTTTCAGGCACATATTATCATATTAAAATTTAAATAAAATAGGCTGAAGACCAGAATATTACGGCGATTATTTGTGCTATGAGCACATATTTGCAGATCGGAATAATTGGAGGTGGACTGGCATGGGATTTACGATCGAAGACATGCTGACAATTTCTGAGGAAAAGTACAAAATGAAGCTGATAGCAGGAGATAATGGATGGTCAAATTCGATCAGCTGGCTGCTTATGCTCGAAGATCTGACGATCATTCAGAATTTTAAGGGTAAAGAATTTGCGGTAACGACAGGCCTGGGATTCCAGACTGCGGAAAGCCTGGAAAAGCTGGTGCAGGAGCTGAATGAAATGGGCGCGTCCGGTCTGCTGATCAACACGGGCAAGTATATAACAGAGATACCGCATTCGGTGATAGAGTATTGCAATGAAAATGATCTGCCCCTGCTTACAGTTCCCTGGGAAATATATCTGGCAGACATGATCAAGGACTTAAGCGTACAGATCTTCATGCAGTCTGTGGCAGATGAGCAGATCTCAAATGCCCTGATAAATGCGATCGAGTCTCCGCTGATGGCCGACCAGTACAGCAAAGACCTCAGGGCGTACATAGACATAGACGGAACGTTCCAGATCGCGCTGATCACATCCGGCGATCTTGACAGCATGGATACTGTCGAGCGTAAAAGGATCTCTTTCAGGATGCAGCTGTTCCTTGCCAATCTTACTCATAACGGTCAGTTCTTTTACTATGATTCGTGTTTCGTGGTCATCATGAATGCAATAAGCGAAAAACAGTGTGAAGAGATCCTTGAGCCTTTCGCAAAACGGCTGAATGTCCGGATGCCGCAAAGAAGGATATGGATAGGTATAAGCTCGCAGGTGAAGGGCATAGAAAATCTTCATGTTGCGTATAAAAGGGCTAAGGCGGCAGTAAGAATGGCAAAGTCAGAAGATGCTCCGATCATGTATTTTGACAGAATGGGAATGTATAGGCTCCTGTATTCCGTTGAGGATCATATACTGCTGGATGAACTGTCCGGCGAATTACTTCAACCGCTGATCGATCATGATGCCCGGAAAGATTCAGGGTACGTGGAGACTCTCGAGAGTTTCTTAAGGAACGGCGGTTCGATAAAGGCAGTTGCAGACGAAATGTTTATTCACCGCAACACGCTGCTTTACCGGATGAATAATATAAGAAATCTGCTGGACTGTTCACTTGAATCTCCCGAAGACCGGATGAACTACCTGATCGCCTGCATGATCAGGAAGATGAACCTGTCTCTGGAAGATAAAGACCATAGGAAAAGTTAAAGTTTTATCGGATAAAACGACATATTGGAACCGCCTATCGGTGTTGTTGTAATGCACTCTGATTCCAGTTACATGTTTTTCTCAGCCGGAGTAAAGCTCGCCGAAAGAGGATTTACTGTTCTGTGCGGAGAACCTTACAAGGAACCCATGCTCGGAAATATGGCAATGGTAGAGAGAATGGCAGATTATCTGCGCAGCCTTCCGGGTATAGACAAAGTTGTCCTGTTTGGCCACAGCGGAGGTGCGACACTGATGACAGCCTTTCA
>SVDE01000068.1 GCA_015057955.1 Lachnospiraceae bacterium
ATATTGACTGCATGCCCAAGAACGATCTCTCCGGCTCTTGTAAGGGCAAATCCCTTGTCATTTCTGTCAATAAGCGGTTTACCAAGTTCTTCTTCCAGTTTTTTGACAGCTGTTGATACAGCAGGCTGAGTAACGTTCAGTTCATCTGATGCGCTTGTAAAATTGCCATGTTTGCATAATATCCTGAAAAAATCCAACTGATAAAGTTCCATTTATTTTCCTCTATATGATCTGCTGATCGTCACAGATATAATCTATAAGTTCTCTTTTATGTTCAGTCATCGGCTGTTTTTCAAGCCATACAACATAGAGTTCTGAATAAAGCGGAGGTGACAGGGGTATTCCGAATCCGTCACAGGAGTGGGCAGGCATGAAGGCAACTCCTTCGCCGTCCCTGGCCAGATGCCAGACGTCCGCCGGAAATACATCAACGTACTGAATACATGGCTCAAAGTCATAAACTGAGAAATACTCTACTATGGAACCTGAAATGCTGTTTGCGATGCGCGGCACTAACAGCTTCTCATTTTTAAGCATTTCAGGAGTTATCTCTTTTTCCCCTGCAAGCGGATGGTTTGGCGGGAAACAGGCATAGTATTCAAGTTTTTTATACAGACGGCTTCCAAGGTCGCTGTCTATAAAATCCCTGCATACGATCCCAAGATCCACATTCTTGCTTCGCAGTCCGGCAGCTATGTGGGAATGCCCTTCCTGCAGAAGATGCAGCGCGGCATCAGTGTGCTCTGCATTGAAGCGGGGTATCTTTGATTCCAGCAGTTCCGGACACAGCGGGAATGGAAGTGCAAGGCGTATGACCTCTCTTTCCTGCATGCCGAAAGAGTCCAGTTCCTGCTTAAGTCTGCTGTACTCTTCAAAAACTTTGATCGCGCCTTCAAGCAGCACCTCTCCCTTGGGTGTAAGAGTAAACGCTCCTTTTTTTCGTACGACCAGACTGTCATTGCATTCGTCGGCTAGTTTTTTCACTGCAGCTGAAATAGCAGGCTGGGAAACATGAAGTTCCTCTGACGCCCTGGTATAACTGCCGTGCTTACACAACACTATAAAATATTCCAGCTGGCTTATCTCCACCGTTAATACCCCTATAAATACTATTTATAGTCATATTTTAACAATGTTCAGAAAGATATGCAATATTGTTAATCAATGGAAAACTTCCGTACCTTTACTTCACCGTTATCACTAAAGGTGATCAGTACTGCACAGCCTTTTGTGATATAACCTGCATTCAGGTATGTGAACAGGATCTGTTTATTTACAGAGGCATCTCTCGTGCTCAGCTGCACCGGCATCGTTTCACCGGGCTGTACCAAATGGTAATTGGGTCCGGAATCCGGTCTTTCTTCGCTGTGATGGTTATGGGCAAAGAAGACATAAACCGGTCTTCTTTTCGCTGCTCTATTAAGAGCATCGCACCAGATCTCAGCACCCAGGTTGTCGTGCCTTTGGGCATGTACAGGCAGATGTGACATCACGAAAACAGGCTTCCTGTCATCAAGTTTCTCTTCCCAGCTGCTGAAGTTTTCCGCAGTCTGAACCGCGCACTTTCCAAACGGATCAGCGATGTCGGGGCCGTCATAATGCACGGCTTCTAACTGTGTGGAATAAGCGAACCTCATCTGGCAGAAAGAAATGCCATAAATATAATAATCGCCGCGGTCTTCCGGTCCGCTGAAAAAGCCCTTGCAGCCCTCGACAGCATTCATGTCATGTGATCCGTAAGTTAAATAAACAGATACATCACTGTCAAGGATATCCCGGATATCCTTTTTCAGATCTTCCAGCGAAAATACCGGCACCCACTCTTCAAGTACACCTCCCATGCGCGGAGGTCTCCCGCCGCCGACATAATCGCCGCCCATCAGAACAGTATCAGGCTGAACTGCATCCTGATCATCCCTGACCAGATGCAGTACTTCCGCAAGCCTGCTCATTCCTTTATGCTTATGTATATCCGCTGCCACGAGCAGTGAACGTTTGTTGCCCATATCAATCCCTCTGCCATATCTGCCTGTCACTGATCCGAAAGACTTCTCCACACCCTGACAGCTGTGTGATTGCTCACACACATCCTGTGCAGCAGCACAGAAAGGCCTTTTGTATCAAGGTACGTGTCTGCTCCTTCCGGGGCAGTATCAATACCTATTATATATTCTTTTTCAGTTTTATCATGCAGGTATTCTTTTTCCATAATGACTTTGCTGAACCCTGTCATCATCAGAAACCTGATCAGTCTGTCAGTATCGTCTGCAGTTTCCTTTTCCCCGAAATAACGCCCTATCTTAAGTCCTGTTTCAGACGAGATCACTGCTGTAACCGAAACCCCTGGA
Organism: Lachnospiraceae bacterium; assembly: GCA_015057955.1. Taxonomy (GTDB): domain Bacteria; phylum Bacillota; class Clostridia; order Lachnospirales; family Lachnospiraceae; genus RGIG5612. Next base: position 2,349 of record SVDE01000068.1, read on the forward strand.
TCTTCAAGCATCTTCATTACGCTGTCCAGTTCAGGCCGTTCAAGCCATCCGTAAGGAGCCTTAAAAAAAGTCTTCTGCGGGGCATCCTTTGTGCCGAGCCTGAATACCTCTCCGCTTTCACGGTCCTTGAACATTATCCTCTGGTTTATCGGAAGGCGCATTTCGAGAGCGCCTGTAGGACATGCCTCAACACAGCAGCCGCAGTACCAGCATTCATCCGGATAAGCAACGATCGGAGGTTTTCCTTTTTCTGCATTCGGAAGTATGGTCTGGATACGGCAGATATTTGCACAGCTGTTGCAGCCTACGCACAGTTCAGCATCGATGGATACCGCACTTGTCGGGCCGGTAGGGTTTGGAAATACAAAATATTCTCCCATTATTTCTCCTCCCCTTTCGCTTTGCTGTGTATCATGTAGTTTTCAAGCAATGTTGGCTTGTTGGTGCCTTTCAGATAGTGATCCGCATCACCAAGAGACCATTTAAACGAACCGTCTTCCAGCCAGTTATACAGGAACCTGTTCAGCCTGTCAGCCAGTACCGGTTTTCCAAAAGCCCCCGGACGTTTTTCCGACATTCCCTCCGGGTCGAATGCTTCGGGATGGGTCTTTTCTGCCTGAAGCAGGGAAATGCAGGCATTCATGAACAGACTGCTGACTGTCAGCCTTGTTTCACATTCCATTACCCTTGCAAGCTCATGCGGATTGCGGGCAAATGCCTGTGTTGCCTCATTTTGCTTTATGCTCTCAAGCCACTCAAGACCGAATCTCAGTGTTGACTCGCTTAAGTATTCGCCGCAGCACTGCTGCATTACTCTGCAGCTTCCGCTGCACAGTTCCTTCCAGCTTACATAAGCATCTGCCTGTCCGTATCTCTTAGCCGGAGCATAGACGCGTTTCCTCTCTCTTTCTATCTGTTCATCTGAAACATTTCCCATGGATACTCCGGATGCATATTCGCAGGCTCTGTTTCCTGCATAAAAGCCTGACGAACAGGCCAGCGAACATCCTTCAAGCCCGCTTGTCGCGCCTGCGGCAAACAGGCCGGAAATTGTAGTCATCAGATCCCAGTCCACCACAAGTTCTCCCTGTCCTCCGCGTTCCGAACGCCATTGCTTAACACTGTCCGGATCTCCATGCATGTTTCCGATCCCTCTGTTTGGATCTATCGGACACCATAGGAAATGCTTTTCCGGGTCATATCCGTATCTGGTGTAATAATCATATATAGTAAATCTGGTCTTGCCTTCATTTCCTACCATCATTCCCCAGATGGCGCGTCGCTCTCTTTCCGGTACGGAAGACAGATCTGCCCAGAACGGAAGCTCATATTTTCCTGCTTTTACCTCCTCCATGAGGTTCATGGGCATGTGGGGACCCTGTTTTTCAAAGCTGATCCGCTCTTCAAATGTCTGTGCCTCGGTTCCGTCACCATAGACCCAAGGAACCGTCTTGCCATTATTATCGACTATGGTGCACGGAAACCATGTATTCATGTTGCTTCCGACACCGAATCTGGGCCACGCAAATGGATGGCTTCCCTTGGTCGATCCGTTGCTGCAGAATGAAATGGTTTTTGCACCGGCCAGATATGCCATTGCCAGACCCTCGCCTATGTCATTCGGATCCCAGCGGTAGCTGTTTCCGGTGAGTTCCGTACTGAAGATCCAGTTTCCGCATACGTAACCTGATGCAAGGATAACTGCTTTTGAACGGATCACATAAAATTCTCCGGTCTCGGTCGAAAAGCCCATACCGCCGCATACGCGCGCGCCGCTCTTTCCGTCTTCTGTCAGCAGACCGGTCATCATGATCCTGTCAAGCACCTTCGCTCCGCTCTTTTTCAGTTCTCTGTTAAGCACCGGGATAACATAGTTGCCTCCGCGCAGCCTTACAGTACTCATGCGGGCATAGTTGTATGCTTTGAGCAGTTTTGTATCCTCATCCCGCATTTCGCAGCCGTCAAAATCACCATTAGCATCGCGGATGGGGAGTCCCATCTTTTCAAGTTCCATAAGAGCGTTCCATGTACCCTTCTCCGCGATGTAATCCCTATGTACCTGGGCAGGTCCCTTATGCCCGAACATGCCGCCGCTCATCCTGCCTGATCCGGTACCGGCATATTTTTCTTCTGTTGACTGGCCGCTCTGGGGTATCCCGGAAAGATCATTCCAGTGATCGATGCCTGCTCCTGAATTGCCTGCACGTTTTGATACGCCTTTTTCACATACGATGACGCTCAGGCCTTTCCGGGCAGATGCGATACCGGCGCAGCTGCCTGCTGCACCTGCGCCGATAACCAAAACATCACATTCAAGATTATTTACTTTATCATAGTCAACACTGAAGGGCCATTTTACTGTACCCAGACCTTCATTTTGAATATCCATGCCTATTTCCTTTTAGCAAATATCCATTCCTTTGCGGATTTAAGCTGGTAGGTAAGCTCCCAGCCTCTGTTATGATGTTCCATTTTCCTGTGTTCCACGCCATCGTCCGGCCAGATCGTCTCTCCGTCAAAAACGCAGAAGATGATATTAGCATCACCTATGGCAGCATTGACTTTCGCATCATTTACCTCCCATCCGTCACGGAAATTCAGATCAACACGGCTTATGTTTGCGCCGGCCTTCTTCATTTCCTCGATGATAGCAGTCATTCCCGGATATTCTTTAGGGCCAAAGCTTGAAAGTCCCATGAAAATATTATTATGAGCTGCTGCTTTTGCAACCTCAACCGGATCCCACTGACCGGAAACACAAAGCGATGCGGCAAGAAAATCCGGATAACGGCAGTTCATCTCAAATGTCGACATGCATCCCTGAGACTGGCCGGTCATATAGATCCTTCCGGTATCCACAGGATTATCATCTGCTGTTTTGTCGATCAGTTCTTTGATCTGGTCAAATTCATCAGCAACGCGGAAATCATCGTTTGTCAGATGAACATCCCTTGAAACCTGTATTGCCAGAACAAAGCAAGGATGCTCAGCCTGCCATTCAGGCTCTGCCCAGCAGGTTGCACCGATTCCCTGAGACAATGCCATCAGAGGATCAGGTCCATTAGGGGAGGCATCCGGTATGAATACGACGAGCGGATACGTCTCCCCTTCACGAACCTTTGGAGAAAAAAGATTAAACTTGAAGTCTTTATAGCTTCCCTGTTTAAAATCGTCTATGATCAGTTCCTGTTTTTTGGCTGATACGATCTCACCTATGCCCGGAATGTTCACTGTTACCATGACTGGGCCGCGCTCTCTCTGAGGCATGCGCGGTCTCGCTCCTCCCGGACCTCCGGGACCGCCAGGACCACCGGGACCGCCAGGACCACCAGGGCCACCAGGGCCGCCAGGACCACCGGGACCGCCGGGCTTAGGTCCGTCACCGCCGCCGGGTCCCATCCCCGCCGCATGGGCAGGCTTAGGGATGACAAATGACTTCGCATCAGCTTCATCCAGGAGCAATGTAACAACATCACCCTCAATGATCTTTCCGGTTATTGTCCTGTCCTTAACTGTGATCGTATCGGGATCACATGCCAGTCCGTTTAATTCAATAACAGCTTTTGTGATCCTCTCGCCGTCAGGTCTTGGCTCAGCTACTGCCGTTACCACAACGTTATTCTTAATGCCGTTAAGTATGCCGACTACCATGTCCTCCCACTGCTCTGCAGTTCCGGGAAGGAACATTGTGTTCTGACCCTCCCATGTAACTCTTTCATATGAGAGTTTGTCAGGCATGTATTTCATTCCGCCGTTTACCATGCTCATGAGGAGTGTATGCTCAAACGGCGATCTCTCCTTAAGTTCAAGTTCCGTACGGCAGCAAACTTCAGGCTTTACAGCTGCAAATGCGATGTTTCCGATCGCGATCACATCACCGGTCACTTCTTGTTTCTTTTCAGCTTCAAAATGCTGTTCTTTTGCAGGGACCTTAGGCATTGCAGCGCGGTTTCTGGCATCTGCCATGATGGAACCTGAGGCCTTTTTCAGTTCGGCTTCTTCCAGATCGCATTTTATGGTTCCTGCGATGTCTATGACAGCCTTACCCATCTCCGCACCGAGGCGGGATACGATCTCAAGACCTTTTTCCACACCGATGTCTTCAGTATAGATATTACCGTCTTTATCCAGCTTGTCATACCAGGCCTGCTCCTTCGGAACCTGATCAGCCGCAGCGGGTGTGAAATACATGCAGGGTGCACCGAACTCCTTTTCCGCCATTCGGCATGCAAATCCGGGAACATCTCCGCTGACAAGTCTTGTGCCTGCTTTCATCTCCGAATTGTCAATGGCACATGGTTTTACACCGTAACTCACCAGAAAGGCGATCGGTGCAGAATACATATTTTCAACCCTGATGACAGTCATGGTCTTATTGGAGATCTCATTTCCGCCAAGGCTGATCCACCATCCCGCAGGGGTTTCGATGTCACGGTTTATATTTACGTCACAGTTTCCTGTACCAACGCCTATCCTGGCCTCTGTCAGGGTATTGATCGCCTCAGCTGCGATCTTTTCAGTCGCTTCACGCAGTGTTTCTATGAAGCACTCTCTTTTCATCGGAGCGTCAGGATCCATCGGTCTTCCGCCGGGACCTCCCGGAGGCGGTCCGGGCATGCTTTTCTTACCGGGCATGAGACCGGGTCCTCCCGGAGCATGGGGAGTTGTGATCGTGTGAGTTGCATGGATCCATATGTTTTCATATGGAACATTGCATTTTTCGCTTATGATCCTTCTCTGCATGTCCACTCCGTCTTCAGGAACATTTACCAGTTCATCAGAAACAAGGGCAACCCTCGTGCCTGCATCCAGCAATAATATACCGATGTACGGAGCATCATGGACACCTTTGAATCCGTCAGTCGGAAACATCTTTTCAGGAAAATCCAACATGCATGATGCAGCTCCTGCCTTTATTTTGTGATCGCTCATTTCTCCTCCTATTTGTATATGCTTTATTTATAATGAATCAGCGTTGTAGACCAGCATGACGTTGCCGCACACATGCTGCATCATCCTTGCTTTCGGAGCATCAGCTCTCTTTGCAAAATGGCTGTTGCTCGGTGTATCGTTTTCGGTTTTTCCGTCCAGGACCTCCTGGCATGCCTTCATCATGTTCTCCGGTACTGAATGGTCTACCGGTTCAGTGCCGTGTCCCCAAAAAATGGCTGTGTCATCATTGATCATTCCAAGAAATCTTTTTAATCCGTCACGATATGTGGTGATGGCAACTCTTTTTTCCGTCGGCGCTTTTACCATGGCCGTCCTGAAACTGAAGCAGTCGCTTATGAGCGCATAATTATCTTCGGTATTTACAAGAGCCATGGATCCCTGGGTATGTCCGGGCATCCAGACAGCCTCAAGAACTTTTCCCCCAAGATCAAACCTGTCACCGTCATTCATAGGTCTGTAATCCAGATGTTCAGTCATCACTATATGCTCTTCGCAATAAGCCTTCAGTTCCTCATCAACAGGTTTAGTTTTCCCTCCGGGACCCTCTCCGAATACATCTCCCATGCGTCTTTCATAAGAAAGTGAGACAGGGAGAAGAGCTTCATCTATCGGGTTCATGTATATCTCATCAAACAGCGCGGCTGCTCCGGCATGATCAGGGTGCCCGTGAGCAACTATGCAGATGATTGGCAGATCCGTCAGGCTCTCCACGAAAGTCCTTAATGTATCCGTTACTCCGAAGCCGCAGTCAACAAGGGCGGCTTTTTCCCGGCCGATCACAAGATACATCATCACACCTCTTTCGGCGGACGGGTGATGACGTTCCATTATGCTGTACAGGCCATTTCCCAGGTCTGTTTCCTTGTAAACATTAAACATTTGATCTCTCCGGTTTTTTTAACTGACAATCAGATCATTGTCTGATATTTGAAAACTGCGGCCGGATATTCATTTAATACCCGGTCGCATGTTAATTCCAGTTGTTTTAAGTTATTCAGCTTAAGTTATTCAGCTGTCTTGCCCTGCAGCATGCCACAAAGTGTCCGGGAAGGAGTTCTTCAAGCTTCTGTGGCTGTTGGCAGGCTTCAGTAGCATACTCACATCTCGGGAGGAATCTGCATCCCGGTTTGGGATTGATCGGGCTCATGAGCTCACCTTTCAGACGGATCCTCTCGCGGGGCTTGTCTATGTCTGTTGTCGGGATCGCAGAAAGCAGTGCCTTCGAGTAAGGATGCAGCGGGCGTTCAAACAGTTCCTGTGACGGGCTTGTCTCTACCAGCTGTCCAAGGTACATGACGCTGATGTCATGTGATATGAAACGCACTACCGACATGTCATGTGTAACGAACATGTATGTCAGTCCGAAGTCTTTCTGAAGATCCTGCAGCAGATTGATTATCTGTGCCTGGATACTAACGTCAAGTGATGCAACCGGTTCGTCGCAGGCGATGAACTTAGGATCCATGGCAAGCGCACGGCCGATACCTACACGCTGACGTCTTCCGCCGGAAAGCTCATGCGGATAGCTCATTCGTAGGCGTCCTGAAATACCGATCATGTCCATGAGACGGCGGATCTCCTTATTCAGTGACTCTCCCTTTGTATATTTACCGGATAGAACAAGCGGCTCTTTAAGAGTGTCTTCCACTGTATATCTCGGGTTCAGTGTCATATACGGATCCTGGAATATGATCTGCATGTGGTTCCTGAGCCTCTTTATCATTGCCTTGTTCGGGTGAGTCATGTCCTCGCCTTCAAAGAACATCTTTCCGCCTGTGGGCTCCTGCAGATGGATGATGGTCCTGGCAAGAGTGCTCTTTCCACATCCGGATTCGCCAACAACGCCCATGGTTGTTCCCTGTTCGAACTTCATGCTTATCTTGTCAACCGCATGAAGCTGTCCCTTAGGTGTCTTGAAATATCTCTCCAGCTCCTGGAGTTCTATAAGGGTACTCATGCTTTACCCTCCTTCTCTCTGATTGCCTTTACTTCATCTAACCTGCAGCACTGACATCTGTGAGTGCCTCCCAGATCAACAACTGGCATGGTGCCGCTCTTGCATTCATCCGTTGCATACGGACATCTTGTGTGGAACTTGCATCCGTCAGGAAGATCCGACGGTTCAGGCATGACACCTTCTATAGGCTGCAGGCGCTCGCCCTGTCCGTGCATGTCAGGAATTGCCCCGAAAAGTCCTATCGTATACGGATGACGCGGATCTTTGAAGACTTCACGTTTTGATCCGTATTCAACGATCTCTCCGCCATAAAGCACTGCCACATAGTCGCACATCTCAGCAACTATTCCAAGGTTGTGTGTGATCAGGAGAAGCGCTGTATTCTTCTCATGCATCAGTGTTCTCATCATGTCCAGCACCTGAGCCTGGATAGTAACGTCAAGCGCTGTTGTCGGTTCGTCTGCAAGAAGAAGTTTAGGCTTACATGAAAGACCTATTGCGACTTCAACTCTCTGCTGCATTCCGCCTGAGAACTGATGAGGATAGTCACGTACACGTTCCTCACCTATTCCGACTTCCTTCAGCATGTCTATGGAAATGCGTTCAGCCTTCGTTTTCGGCATTCCGGGATTATGCAGCCTAACAACAGCTGACACCTGATCGATGACCCTCTTAACAGGGTTCAGCGCTGTCATCGGATCCTGGAAGATCATTGAGATCTCCTCACCTCTGATCTTCAGCATCTGCTCTTCGCTGGCTGCAGCCATCTCAACACCCTCATACCACATCTCGCCTCTTATGCGGCTTGATATCTCAGGCAGGATCTTAAGCAGTGCCTTGGCTATCGTGCTCTTTCCGCAGCCTGATTCGCCAACAAGACCAAGCGACTCACCGCGCTTAATGTCAAAGCTTACTCCATTTACAGCTTTTATGAGCTGGGTTCCGGAAGTATATTCTACCCACAGATCACGTACCGAAAGGATCGTTCCCGGATCCGCTCCGGGTATCTCACCACTCAGACCATGCTTATGATGATGGTCTCTGCGGCCGTGTTTTCCTTCTTTTTTCTCTTTATTTTTATCCCATCCACGAGGAGGTCCGTCATGCCTGTCTTCTTTCCAGGTCTTTTCTTTTTCAAGTTTTTCCATACCGTCCTCCTTATTTCTTCATCCTCGGGTCCATTGCGTCACGCAGTCCGTCGCCGAACAGTGAGATTGAAAGAACCGTAAGTCCGATCATTACACATGGTCCTATGAGCATCAGCGGATAATATCTGATGAACGGACGCGCATCATTAAGCATTGCACCCCATTCCGGAAGAGGCGGCTGGATGCCGAGTCCTAGGAATGAAAGACCTGATGCCATGGTTATCTGTCCGCCTATGCTCATGCAGGCATGTATTATCGTCTGCTGTATTGAGTTAGGCAGTACATATTTGAATATAATCCTCACCGGCCCGTTGTTCGTTGCTTTTGCGGCTTCCACATAGTCCAACGTTCGTACCGTCAGTATCTGGCCTCGCAGCATTCGGGCTGTTCCCCAGATTCCTCCGAAACTCAGCGCTGCAACAGTTGCAAAGAATGTCTGTCCGAGAACGACAGAGATCATGATCGTTAGCAGCATGCCGGGAATGCACTGGATAACGTCAATTATACGCATAATGATATTATCCACGATACCACCGAAATATCCGGCTATGGAACCGACTACGATACCAAGCAAGGTGCTGATGGCAGTACCCAGAACACCAAGCGTAAGACTCCATCTTCCGCCCCATACCAGACGGCTGAAGATGTCACGGCCAAACTGGTCTGTACCAAGCAGATGCTGAGCGCTCGGCCCGGCATACTTGTTGGCGGGATTTACCGTAAGGTAGTCATAAGGCGCGATCAATGGAGCAAAAACAGCAAGCAGCACAAGAATAATGAAGATTATTCCTCCTGTAAGCGCCAGCTTGTTCGCGGCGAGGCGCTTCAGCATCATCTTAAATGAAGACTGTTTCTTTAATGCTTCGGAATCTTCAGATCCGGCATTCATTGCAGGATTCATAGCGTTCATGCCTTCGCCTCCTTTTCTTTTCTCTTCCACGTTCTGTTTCTGGCCTCATACTGTGCCTTGATCCTCGGATCAAGAGCTGCATACAAGAGATCGACTAGCAGCATTACAAGGCAGAACCATATTGCAAGGATAATTACTGTTCCCGTAACTATAGGCAGATCACGGTTTGAGATCGCGCCTTGGATATAGGTACCGGTTCCCGGAATGGAGAAGATCGTTTCCAGGATCATCGTTCCGCCGAGTGCATGCGAGAACTGTGTGCCGAGAGCTGTTATTACGGGTATCATGGCATTCGGAAGAGCGTGTCTGTAATTAACGCTCCTCTTTGAAAAGCCCTGAGCCCTGGCAGCCATGACATAGTCACTCCTGATGACCTCAAGCATGCTTGACCTTGTCATACGTGCCATGCCCGTAAATCCCATTATGAATATGGCGGCACATGGCATTATGTAGCATTGCCACGAGTCTGCTCCGTACGATGGCAGCCATTTCAGTTTAACCGAGAAAATAATGATCAGGATCAGCGCCCAGACATAGTTAGGAATGACATGCATGAAACTTGACAGGAACAGAATAAACTTATCTGCAAAGGTATTCTGTTTCACTGCCGCCAGCACCCCTAGCGGTATGCCAAACAACGCGCCGACCAGAATACTGTAGCAGCTGATCGCAAAACTCCTTGGCAGTCGTACCGCAAATTCCTCCGCTATGCTCTTCCTCGACAGCCAGCTGGTTCCAAAGTCAAAGTGCAGGAACACTCTTTCCATGTATTCTCCGAGCTGCACAAGGAACGGTCTGTTTAAGCCTAGGTATTCCCTATATGACTGCAGTTCCTCCTCTGTAGCAGAATCACCAAGGATCATCTTTGCAGGATCACCAGGTGTCAGCTTCATGATGCAGAAGATCAGGATCGCCACGATTATGATGATCGGGATCGTCAGCAGAAGCCTTTTGATCGTGTACCTTACCATTTCCCCTCTCCTTTTTGTAAAATAAATATCTCTTCCCAAAAAATATATCTACAGAATTCATTATATATTTTTTGGGATAAAACATTTATTGATATGATCAATGTTTAAATAGATACGATTAATAGTAGTATAATGCCTGCTCCTCAACTGTTTATGTTGTATTTTGGATTAACGGGTTTCGTTTTTCAAAATCTGAAAACCGACCGGGTTTTAGAGTTCGGGAGTCCTGGCTGAAAAGCATGGACTCCCGAACCAGGTTGATCAATTTTCAGTTATTATCTGCCGTCATTAACATATAGCTTTTAGTTTAAACAGGCCCTGCCCTTGCAGAGGACAAGGCCTGTTTTTTCCAAATCATCCTGCTAATTCTTAAGATATGATCATTCAGCCGGTGTAAATGCGCCTGGGCAAAGCTGATTCTGTGTACCTGCAGTAGCAGGGATGTATTTGCTGCTGCATACAGTCTGGTTATTGAAGTTGCAGATCGCATAGCCGATGCACGCGTCAAATGTGAAGTACTGATCCCATGCTTCGATGGAAGCATCATCATGTACATTCAGAACATCCTCATACAATCTGTCAAGTTCAGGATCTTCTACACCGCAGACGTTCTTGCCCTGCAGATCCTTAAATACATCCTGTGACCAGAATTTCTTAAGGACGTTAGGAAGGTAGCTGCCGCCGCCCATTGTGTCGGACATGATATCCCATGCGGTAAAATCGTAATGGAGTTCATTTATAACGCTGCGCTCTGCAACTTTCATCTCAATATTAATGCCTACTTCATTAAGCATTGCCTGCATGAGAACCCATGAAGGAACTCTCTGATCGCCGTCTTCGAACAGGACTACCAGAGTCTCACCGTTATAACTTGACTCTGCAAGGCACTCTTTTGCCTTCTCTACATTATAATCATAGTATTCTCTGCCGGTTTTCCACTCTTCAGGAGCATCGAACATTCTGGGCTGAAGTCCGTAAACAGGGAATGCAGGAACATCAAGGCCGGCTGCAACACCTGCGTTGTCGATCGCGTAGCAGATTGCCTTACGAAGGTTGACATCTGCGCAAGGAGAGTTTTCTGTCAGATTGAAGTAGTATGAAACCGGAGGGCTGACCGGAAGATCGATAGTAGTGAAATCAGGATTTCCGGCGTAGTTTGCAACATCCGCTGTATTGAGCGATGTGCATGCATCTACAGCCCCGTTTTCAAGAGCGATCGCTCTTGCAGAACCATCAGAGATAACATCAACACGGATCTCTTTGTAGTTCTGATAAGTCCAGATATAATCATTCTCTGCAAGCCATGCTTCATCATCGATCTTGTTGAACCAGTAATCCTCATTAGCCTCAAAGATGCCATAGGA
>SVDE01000004.1 GCA_015057955.1 Lachnospiraceae bacterium
TAGCATTTCACAGCATGAAACCGGCGCACGCAATGGAGGAAACAGTCTATTACTGCAGTGAGACAGTGGTCTGTGATATAGGAATACAATAAATAAGATACAAAATAGCCAATACATTTATTGTGCATAACGCACAAACATTTCCTTCAAAATATCTGCTATCATATAATTGTTGCACAAGACATTGTTGATCATGTAAACAACAGTCAGCATGATATGTATCAGGAAGGAGCAGGTTTATGAGTATCAATATAGGTATCAATGGGTTTGGGCGTATCGCCAGGGTGATGCTGAGAAGCCTCGTGTTTCGCAATGACGATGTCAAAGTCTGCGCGATCAATGTAAGAAATGCCGATTTCAAAAGGATGGCTTATCTTTTTGAATACGACTCGGTATTCGGAAGGTTTAACGGCAAGGTTGAGGCCTGTGATGACGGTATCGTTATCGATGGCCGCAAGATAATCGTATTTTCAGAGTCAGACCCCGCAAATATCGAATGGGACAGCGCAGGCGCGGAATACATTGTCGAATCCACCGGCGCATTTACCAATTTCAAGGACTGCCGCAAACACCTTATAGGAGGGGGAAAAAAGATCATACTGACTGCCCCCAGCAAAAAGGATGACATGCCGACATTCGTATACGGTGTCAACCACATGGACTACAAGCCTGAATATACTGTGGTATCAAATGCTTCCTGTACAACTAACTGCCTTGCGCCGCTTGTAAAGGTTGTCCATGAAAAGTTCGGTATCGAGGAAGGCCTCATGTCAACGATACATGCTTCCACATCCAAACAGAAACCGGTCGACTCAAACGGGGGACGTGACTGGAGGACAGGCCGAAGCGTATTTAACAATATCATTCCTTCCACGACCGGAGCAGCTAAGGCTGTCGGTAAGGTCATGCCTGAGATGCAGGGCAAACTGACCGGACTTAGCTTCCGCGTCCCTACCAATGATGTGTCCGTGGTCGACCTTACCGCAAAACTGTCAACCAAGACAGATTACAAGAGCATCTGCGCAGCCATCAAGGAATCTTCTGAAGGAAACATGAAGGGGATCATCGAATATCTGGATGACGAGATCGTATCGGGTGACATCAGAGGCAACGCCCATACATGCGTTTTTGATGAAAAAGCCGGCATAATGCTCAATGATCATTTCGTCAAGCTCATAGCATGGTATGATAACGAGTGGGGTTATTCAAACAAGACTCTCGACATGCTCATCCACATGGCAAAGACAGATGCCAAAGCTGAAGCAAAGGCAAAAAAAGAAAAATAGTCTGTGATCTGAAAAATAATACTAAAAAGGCTGCCGCGCCAGACGCGGCAGTTCTTTTTGTAAATAAACATAGAAAAAACATAATATATGAAGTACAATAAACTATGTATGGGAAGATATCTTCCGGAATATGTTTAAAGGAGTTTTTTATATTGGACACACAGCCTTTCATACAGGGCGCCATTCTGCTTATACTGCTGATACTTTCGGGCTTTTTTTCATCTGCCGAGACAGCGCTGGTCTCTGTTAACCATATTCAGGTCCAGCTTCTGGCCGATGAAGGAAATAAAAGGGCTGAACGGGTACTGTGGATACTGGAACGCTCACCGAAGATGCTGTCAGCAATACTTATAGGCAATAATATCGTAAACCTTTCTGCATCAGCTCTTGCGGCAGCAATGACGACCGATCTGTTTGGAAGCGCATATATAGGCATAGCTACAGGCATACTGACATTCCTTGTACTGGTGTTCGGGGAAGTTACACCCAAGTCTCTGGCTGCTACATATTCGCTTAAATTCTCGCTTGCGTATTCATGGCTTGTCAAAACCCTGATGATCCTCTTTACTCCGTTAGTCTTCATAATCGACGGAATAAGAAAGGGAATACTCAGGATGTTCGGGATCGATCCGAATGCCAAGGTCAATACCATGACGGAAGAAGAACTGAAGACTCTCGTTGACGTGGCTAAGGAAGAGGATGCGATCGAGGAAGACGAGTTCCAGATGATCAACAATGTGTTCAGTCTGGATGAGTCGCTGGCAAAGGATATCATGGTGCCAAGGATCGACATGGTGTTTGTCCAGGCGGACATGGACAGGGAAGAACTCATGGCCATTTTCCGCGTCAATCAATATACCAGGTATCCTGTATACAGTGAGAACAGGGACAACGTCATAGGCACGATCAACATGAAAGATGTCCTTCTGCTTCCGGATGAAGAGGATTTCACCATCAGACAGATCCTAAGAGAGCCGAATTTCACTTTTGAGCACATCGAGGTCGGAACGCTCCTTATGGAGATGAGGGAGAAATCCATAAATCTCATGATCGTACTCGATGAGTATGGATCGACCAGCGGAATGATAACTCTTGAGGACATACTTGAAGAGATCGTCGGAGAGATCCGCGACGAGTATGATGAGGATGAAAAGGACGCGATAAAACAGCTTAAGAAAAAGAATGAGTTCCTTGTGGACGGAGCAACTAATCTTGACGATGTAAATGACATGCTCGGGCTTGAACAGGAACACAAGATCACTTCCGAAGAATATGATTCCATAGGCGGATTCATGATAGAACAGCTCGACAGGCTTCCCAAGAAGGGTGAGTGCATAGAGCTTCCTGACGGTATAAAGCTTATCGCTGAGGTAGTCAGGAGAAACCGTATTGAGAATGTCCACATAATCCTTCCTGAGGAGAAAGAACAGGAATAAGACATGGAAAAGATCGTAAATGAAATGATAGAAGAGATATCCCGCATAAACAGCGCTGCCGCTGATTATGTCGAGAGCGCCGAGAATGCCAAGATCAAGCTCGGCAGGGATTACAGGGCAAAAAAAGAGGAGTTTGATGAAAAACTGAACGACTCCGCGCAGGCAAGGCTCGATGAATTGAAAGAAAAACTTACCCGCGAGAATAACGATCGCATTGATGCTCTTCACCGGGAGACTGATGAATACATAATGGCACTTGAAAGTTCATTTGAGCAGAACCATTCCGAATGGGCACAGAAGATCGTCGATGAGATAACAGCACAGCGGTTGTAGAAATGAAAGGCATCACAACTTACGGAGCAGTTGCGACAAAGATCAGAGGCATGAGATCGCATCTGCTGACAACTGAAGACTATGAAAAGATCGCAGCCTGCCCGAGTGTCAGGGAGATCGTAATGTTCCTTAAAGGACATCCCAGCTATGGAGAGGTTCTGGAAGAACTGGATCCCGACAACATGAGAAGAGAATCTTTCGAAAGGATGATACTCCGATCTGTCTTCAGGGATTTCGCAAAGATTGCGCATTTCCTAGACAGACAGCATAAGGATCTTCTGACCGTGTTCTCGGTTGAATACGAATTGAGGCTCCTTAACAATTTGATCAGGAATATCTATAACCGGTATTCGGAGCAGTCTGATCTCAGCGTGTACAGACCGATGTATGAAGGAAGTCCGAATTTCGATTTTGACAGAGTCATCAAGGCCAAAGACATGGACAGCATGATCAATGCCCTGGAGGGAAGCCCATACCAGGCGCCGCTGCTGAAGATCAGGAAAATGGCTGATAAGCCTACCCTGTTTGATTATGAGACCGCGATCACCAGATTCCATTTCTCTTACTATTTTGACGCGCTGAAAAAGATAGATGACCATGCTGAAAGAGATGTGCTGCTTGAAATACGCGGCAGCCAGATCGACATGCTGAACATAGTCTGGATATACAGGTCAAAGGCATATTATAAAATGACTGCAAAAGAGATCACGGATTTCATCATTCCTGCATGCCATAAGCTAAAACCGGCGCAGATCGCAAGGATGGCAGCGGCACCTAACGCAGAGGAAGTCCTGAACATTGTTGCGGAGACCAGATATGCGAAAAGCTTTGACCTTACAGATCCGGAAAGCATGGAGGAAGCTGTTAACGCACACATTGAAAAGCTGAACGCAAAGACACGCAGAGACTATCCATACTCATTTGCCGTGATAGGCGCTTATGCCTATGACAAAAAGGCTGAAGTGGACAGGATCGTCAGGATAACAGAAAGCGTCCGTTACGGATATGACCCTAAAGTCATACTGGACGCATTACATATTCAGAGGTAACAGACCAATGATCGAAAAAATGGCATATGTTAACATTACCGGCCCGAGGGAGCGGATGGAAGACATTACGGACAGATACCTGTGCGATGTGGACATCCATCTCGAAAACGCTGTCCTGAGGCTTGAAGGACAGAGGTTTGCCGTCCCGATGACTGCGCAGGACCCGTACAGGGAGCTGCTTGGCCGTTCGGAGAGCATTTCAGAGTCGGTAGAGGACTTCTTTGGCAAAAAAGATAAGAAGGCACAGAAAAAGGAAGAAAAAAGGCTTCAAAAAAAAGCAAAAGAAAACCCGATGGACAGGGACGAGGCCATAGCCCTCGTTCAGGACGCGTATGCAAAAGCCTGCGAAGACAAAGAAGCAGTATCTGTATTCAAGGATCAGCTTGCAGAGCTTGAGGCAGACAGGGATTCTCTTGCGCCGTTCATCGGCCTGGCTTATCCGGTTGAAAAACTCATGAAATTCAAATATGTGGCCTGCAGGTTCGGAAGAGTACCCAAGGCGGCATGGAATGACTTTTCGAGGATGATAGCTGACGACCGGTCAACTGTCTTTTCCAAGTGCCAGACAGACGACAAATATGTTTGGGGCGTGTTCTTCGTCCCGGAAAATGAGGATGCAAGAGCGGACTCGTTTTACGCCGCGCTCAGATTCGAACGTGTGGATGTATGTGATAAATACTGCGGCACTCCCAAAGAGATATGTGATGAGCTGAATGAGAAGATCAGCAAGCTTAAAGCCGACATTGATAAGTACACCGCCGACATAAAGTCCGTACTCAACGAGGACATGCGCGACCGGCTCTGGATAGCGGATAATACGTTAAAGGCACTGTCCCATAACTTTGAATCATATAAACTTGCTGCCTGTATTGAGGATGATGAGGATTTTGACGGGGTTGATACGCCATTCTTTTTCATGTGCGGCTGGATGAGAGTCAGGGAAGCAAACGAACTTAAGAAAAAGCTCGAGAGCAATGAGAAGGATATTATCTGCATAGTAAATGACAAACCGCTCGAGGCAGGTCTTGAGCCGCCTGTCAGCATAAAGAACAGAGGCATATTCAAGCCGTATGAAATGTACACCAAGATGTACGGGCTGCCAAACTACAATGAATTTGACCCGACAGTTCTCGTTGCAATACTTTACTCGTTCATCTTCGGAGCGATGTTTGGCGATCTGGGACATGGCCTGTGCCTTCTGATCGGCGGAGCGGTCATCTATTTTGTGAAACGCTCACCGCTTGCAGGGATCATATCATTTGCCGGATTCTTCTCTTCGATATTCGGATTATTGTATGGAAGCTTTTTCGGATTTGAAGATATTATTCCCGCACTTTGGCTGAAACCCAGGTCCGCGATGATAAACCTGAACTTTATAGGCAGGCTTAACACCGTGTTCGCTGTGGCTGTCCTGTTTGGAATGCTGCTCATGCTGGTGCTCATGATCATAAATGTGCTGAACCACATCAAGCAGAAGAATTTCAAGGAGAGCATTTTCAGCTCAAACGGGATTGCCGGATTCCTTTTCTACGGAACAGTGGTTCTCGTAGCGGTGCTTTATGTAACAGGCAAGGCGCTTCCGGCAACGATCATAATTGTCGTCCTGATAGTGATATCAGTGTTAATGCTCGCGCTCAACGAGCCGCTGACCAATATCCTGAATAAGCGCAAAGCGCTTGAGACCGGTGTTGGCATGTACTGCGTGGAGACATTTTTCGATCTGTTTGAGACTGTGCTGACCTATTTCTCTAATACACTTTCATTCCTGCGTGTCGGCGCATTTGCCATAAGCCACGCGGCCATGATGGAAGTCGTGCTCTCACTTGGAGGATACACCGAAGGAGGAAACGGCAGCATAGTAGTCCTGATAATAGGCAATATCTTTGTAATGGGATTTGAGGGACTTATTGTAGGCATTCAGGTACTGCGTCTTCAGTACTATGAAGTATTTTCAAAATTCTATAAAGGAGACGGCAGGGAATTCAAGCCGTTTTTCATAAAAAGGAGGAACAGTTAATGTTGGCAACAAAGATCATTCTTGCAATCGTGGTTCTGCTTACGATCGTGCTCCCGATAGCATATTATTTCATGGTCGGGAAAAAGAAAAACCGCAGCAGGGCAAAGACTCTCGCGGTGAACATCATCACATTTGCTTCCGCGTTCATCATCTCGACAGTGATAGTATTTTCAGGCACTGCCAGGGCAGCAGGTGAAGCTTCTGCTTCAGGCCTCGGATACATCGCGGCAGCTCTCGCGGTAGGACTTTCGTGCATAGGCTCAGGCATAGCGGTAGCAAATTCGGCAAGCGCTGCTCTTGGAGCACTCAGCGAGGATTCGACTGTATTCGGTAAATCACTCGTATTTGTCGGTCTGTCAGAAGGTATCGCCCTTTACGGACTGATCATTTCATTCATGATACTGGGCGCGCTTTAAGATGAAGATTTTTCTGATCGCGAACAATACGGAAACATTTGCCGGGATGCGCCTGGCAGGAGTGGATGGCGTCATTGTACATACAGACGAAGAATTCCACGAGGCGTTTGATAAGGCATTTGCTGATAAGGACACCGGGATCATCCTGATCATGGATGATCTCTATGACCAGTACAGTTCATTTCTGATCGAAATGAAGCTGAAGCATCCCATGCCCCTTATCGTATCCATACCGGCACGAGGCGAAGAGGCCAGGATTACCGATGCTGTGTCGTCTTATATCGAAACAGCGATAGGAATGAAGATCTGAGGAAAACTAAATGGCAGCAGAAGACAAACTGAAATATTTTTATGATTCCGCGATGAATGCCCTTAAGCAGAAAAATGAGGGCGAGATCGAAACCATGAGGGAAAACCTTGAGCGGGATCTTGAAAATTACAAAAAGGAACATGGCAAGGAAATAGATCTGCAGGAACGTCTGCATCGTGTGGAGATCAAACGTGAACTGCAGAAGACGCTTGCCTCTGAAAAGCTTAAGGTCAGAAGAAAATTGTCTGAAAAAGAGGCAGACCTGATCGAAAAACTGTTTGATGAAGTCGGGGAAAAACTGGATGCGTTCAGGGCAACCCCGGCATATAAAGATACGCTGAAGGACTGCATAAACAAGATCATTGAGTTTGCGGACGGTGAGGAAACGATAATCTATCTGTGCGCGAGCGATGCAGCCCTTAAGGATGAACTTGAGAAGGAGTGCGGTGTCACACTTCAGATAAGTGACATGCATTTTAACGGGGGAGTTCAGGCAGACATCCCGTCAAGAAATATCTTCATCAATGATTCCTACTCTTCCATAATGGGAGAGAAAAAGAGGACTTATGTATTGAAAGCATGACATGGTCCCTGACTGATTCTGGAGATAAGATCAAATGGAAAACACAGAAAAAATTTACGGCATTAACGGTCCGGTCATCTATATAAAAGGCAAGACATCCCTGTCAATGGGCGAGATGGTATTTGTCGGAAACTCCCGCCTTGTCGGAGAGGTGATACTTCTGACCGCTGACATGACGACCATTCAGGTGTATGAGGAAACAACCGGACTCAGGCCCGGAGATCCCGTGTACGGCAGCGGACAGCCGATCTATGTGACGCTTGGCCCGGGTATCCTTAATAATATCTTTGACGGAATTGAAAGACCGCTCGCGAGCATCGCAAAAGAAAGCGGCATGTATATAGGCAGGGGTGTTACAGTTCCTTCGCTCGACACAGAGAAAAAATGGCCTGTAAAGATGAAGATACAGGAAGGCCAGTTTGTCGCCGGCGGGGAGATCCTTGCGGAAACACAGGAGACTGAGAGCATCACACACAGATCACTTATCCCGCCGAAAGTATCGGGCAGGGTGATATATGCAGCACCGGATGGCGAATATACTGTCGAAGAAACTATAGCTAAAGTAAAGACCAGAAACGGGGATGAGGTGGAGATCAAGCTCGCCCAGCGCTGGCCCATAAGAGTGCCGCGTCCCTACGGAAACAGATTTGTATCATCAAGACCGCTTGTTACCGGTCAGAGAATACTCGATACACTGTTTCCTATCGCAAAGGGAGGCACAGCCGCCATACCGGGCGGATTCGGAACAGGAAAGACAATGAACCAGCATCAGATAGCCAAGTGGGCGGATGCTGATATCATCATATATATAGGATGCGGAGAGCGCGGAAACGAGATGACGGAGGTTCTTGAGGATTTCTCCAAACTTGTTGACCCCAAGACCGGTAATACCATGATGAACAGGACATGTCTCATAGCAAATGTCTCAAACATGCCCGTTGCCGCGCGTGAAGCAAGTATTTATACAGGAATAACCCTGGCAGAGTATTACAGGGACATGGGATATCATGTGGCAGTCATGGCTGATTCGACATCCAGATGGGCAGAAGCCCTGAGAGAGCTGTCCGGCCGACTCGAAGAGATGCCTGCCGAGGAAGGATTCCCTGCCTATCTTGCAAGCCGTCTTTCAGGATTCTATGAAAGAGCAGGCTATATCCAGGCACTGTGCGGAGAAGAGGGCAGTGTCTCCATAATAGGAGCTGTTTCACCTCAGGGAGGTGACTTCTCGGAGCCTGTTACGCAGAATACAAAGCGTTTTGTCCGCTGCTTCTGGGGACTTGACAGGGCTCTCGCTTATGCAAGGCATTTCCCTGCGATCAATTGGCTGAACAGCTACTCAGAGTATGTCAACGACCTGGCTCCCTGGTATGCGCAGAATGTAAGCCGCAGGTTTGTCACATACAGGAACAGGCTCGTCACGATCCTGAATGATGAGAGTTCCCTCATGGAGATAGTAAAGCTCATAGGTAGTGACGTGCTTCCGGATGACCAGAAACTGATACTGGAGATCGCAAGGGTAATAAGAGTAGGCTTCCTCCAGCAGAACGCTTTCCATCCGGTTGATACCTGCGTTCCTCTGGACAAGCAGTACCGCATGATGAAGACGATACTATTTCTGTATGATAAGTGCAAGGCGCTCATTGCCGCCGGTATTCCGGTATCCATCATCAGAAAAGAGGACATATTTGAGAAAGTATGCAACATGAAATTCGATGTCGGAAATGATGAGCCTGAGAAATTTGACACATATCTCGAGCTTATCGATAAGTTTTACGGCAAGGTTCTGAAGGAGCAGGGAAAGACAAATGTCGATTAATTATCTGGGATTAAGCAGCATAAACGGTCCGCTGATCACATTGGAGGGGGTAAAGGATGCCTCCTACAATGAGATGGTGGAGTTCATGATAAAAAACGGAAGTGAGAGAAGGCTCGGCAGGATCATTCAGATCAGCGAAGACAAGGTAGTAGCCCAGGTCTTCGAAGGCACGGAAGGAATGTCTCTCGTAAATACCCATACCAAACTCAGCGGAAGGCCGCTTGAGATACACTTAAGCAGGGAACTGCTCGGAAGGACATTTAATGGCGTGGGTGAACCGATAGACAATCTGGGACCTGTTGTTTCAGATAAGGTGGCCGATGTAAACGGACTTCCGCTCAACCCGACAACAAGGGTTTATCCGAGAAACTATATCAATACAGGAATCTCAGCAATAGATGGGCTTACAACACTGATCAGAGGACAGAAGCTCCCGATCTTCTCCGGAGACGGACTTCCGCATGACAGACTTGCAGCACAGATAGTAAGCCAGGCAAATCTCGGAGAAGGTTCAGAAGAAGAAAGCTTCGGTATTGTGTTCTGCGCAATGGGACTTAAATATGATGTCGCGGAATTCTTCCGCAAGACGTTTGAGGAGAGCGGAGTTGCCGACAGGGTTTCCATGATACTGAATCTTGCCAACGACCCTGTTGTTGAGCGTCTTACAGCTCCGAAAGTAGCGCTCACGATAGCAGAGTATCTGGCATTTGAACAGGACATGAACATTCTGGTCATCCTGACTGACATGACATCTTACGCTGAGGCACTTAGAGAGGTATCATCATCAATGGGAGAGATCCCGTCAAGAAAGGGATATCCCGGATATCTCTACAGTGAGCTTGCGTGCATATATGAAAGGGCCGGCATCGTCAGCGGATCGAAAGGATCTGTCACACAGCTGCCCATCCTTACAATGCCGAATGATGACATAACACATCCTATCCCCGACCTTACGGGATATATAACAGAAGGTCAGATCGTTCTGTCAAGAGAAATGCATGACAGGTCGCAGTATCCTCCGGTCAGTATCCTTCCGTCTCTTTCACGTCTGATGAAAGACGGTATTGGCGCGCAGTATACAAGAGAAGACCACCAGGATGTGGCAAACCAGCTTTTCGCGGCATATGCAAAGGTGCAGGATGCCAGATCCCTTGCATCTGTCATAGGTGAGGAAGAACTTTCAGAGCAGGATAGGAATTACATAAGATTCGGAAAAGAGTTTGAAGAAAAGTTCATCTGCCAGGGGGATGACGAGAACAGGAACATAACCCAGACACTCGACATAGGCTGGGATCTGCTCCGCACCCTTCCTAGAGAGGAACTAGACAGGATAGATACAAAGATATTGGATAAGTATTACGAAGTGAAGGAAGACTGACGTTAATGGATACCCGGGAATTTCCTACAAAGGGTAATTTAATAGCGAACAAGAATACACTCGCGCTGGCAAAGATGGGCTATGAGCTCATGGACAAAAAAAGGAATGTGCTTGTTTCGGAGATCGTCGGCATAGTCGACCAGATAAGGGAGATAAATGCTGAGATAAACGGCACGTTTGCGGATGCTTATGCCGCGCTTGAGCAGGCAAATGTCCAGCTGGGAATTATGACTGTCAGGGACATGGCGGCGGCTGTTCCCGTATGCGATGATGTCAAGATATATACCAGGAATGTCATGGATTCAGAGATACCGATGGCAGAGTATAAGGCAAGCGACATCACTCCCGCATATCCTTTTTTCAAGACTAATGAAAGCCTTGACATCGCAAGAATGCGTTTTTCGAAAGTCAGGGAACTTGTAGTTAAGATGGCAGTGCTTGAAAACGCGGCTTTCCGCCTTTCAACTAACATAAACAAGGCGCAGAAAAGGGCAAATGCACTGAAAAATATCACAATACCCAGATATGAAGAGCTTGTAAAGAACATATCAGCCTCCCTTGAAGAAAAAGAAAGAGAAGAGTTCACAAGGCTCAAGGTAATAAAGAAAAACAAGCAGAAAACCAACGAAGAATAACGATGGCAAAAAGTAAGATGAGCAAGGCGCAGAGACGCCGCAGACGTAAAATGCTTGCCCTGATCAAGCTTTCAGCAGCAGGGCTGGTATTAATAGGCATAATTGTGCTGGTAATAGTGCTGATCGTAAGCTGCAGCAACAAAAATGCTGAGAAAAAATCTGCCGCCTCATCCCAGGCTGCTAACTCATCCGCGCAGGAGACTGCTCTGACAGAAGAGGAAACGACCACCGCAAAGACTTCGTACAGAAAAGAAGATTACCGGGCCGCCGGTATCAATGAGATGGGAGCGGTTCCCATCCTCATGTATCACCGGATATATGACATGAAAAACTCCGAGACGATCTATACCGGAGGAAATGTGGACGCTGACGGATACAACAGGACGGCGGAAGCATTTGAAAACGATCTTGAAAATTATTACAACTGGGGATACCGCTGCATCAGGCTCAAGGATTTCCTGGATGGAAACATATACACAGAGTTCGGTTACAGCCCCCTCGTCATCACATTTGACGACGGTGTAAGGCAGGCCCGCATAGACGGGTTTGATGAGAACGGAGATCCGATCTTCTCAGACAACAGCGCTCTGGCGATACTGGAAAGCTTTAAGGAGAAACATCCTGATTTTAATGTGACAGCAACCTTTTTCCTTAATGCAGGACTGTTTGAAAACGGAGAAGAAAATGACCGGAAGCTCCTGAACTGGATGATCGATCACGGTTACGACATCGGAAACCATACCAAGACACATCCGGATCTGGCCGAACTTACCGAGGAGGAGATCGAGGAGGAAGTCGGATACATGTACAGCGTGCTCTCCGACATTATCCCCGGCAAATATCTTGACATAGTCGCCCTTCCGTTCGGCTCTCCTACCGATACATCTGCGGACAGCAAATTTGAAAAGATATTCAGCGGGTCTTATCAGGGCAGGCATTATACTACAAGTGCGGCACTTATTTGCGGATGGACATTTGAGAGTTCATGCTTCAGCGGGGAGATCGACCATACTTACGTGAAGCGCATACGCGCATATGACAACAACGGGGAAGAGTTTGACCTGGAGATGAACTTCAGCCTTCTTAATGACGGGCAGAGATTTGTATCAGACGGAAATCCCAATTCGATAGTTTACCCCAAGGATGCAGGCGTAAGCCCTACAGATCCGGGGGAAAAGAATATTATTAAATACTGAGGTGCAACATGGCAGAAAAAAAGAATGAACTGAAAGAAAAACTCATGTACAAGGCTGTAAACGGCTACGACAGTTTGAGCGCAGCTGAAGAAAAGAAAATGACAGCTTATTGTGAGGATTATAAGAAGTTCCTTGACAACGGCAAGACTGAGAGAATGTGCGTAAAGTACTGCATCAAACTGGCCGAGGAAAAGGGATTTAAGGAATATAAGGCAGGCATGAAACTCAAAGCCGGCGACAAGGTTTATTACAACAACCGCGGCAAGGCGATAATGCTCGCTGTCATAGGAACAGAAAAAATGGATAAAGGCATCAACCTGACAGCAGCTCACACAGATGCTCCGCGTCTTGACCTTAAGCCCAATCCCCTTTATGAAGATGGTGAGCTGGCTTATTTCAAGACCCATCACTATGGCGGTATCCGCAAATATCAGTGGCTTTCAAGGACACTTGAGCTTTACGGTGTGGTGATACTTGCAGACGGCAGCAGCGTTGAGGTAAATATCGGAGCGGATGAGGGAGATCCCCAGTTCATAATCGAAGATCTTCTTCCCCACCTTGGCAAGGCCAGCGACAAGGAGCCTTTAAATACAGCAGTAAAGTCGGAAGTCCTGAACATTCTTGTGGGCTCACGTCCCATAGGAAAAGACAGCGAAAAAGACAGGGTAAAACTTGGCATTCTCAAGATCCTGAATGAAAAGTACGGTATCACAGAAGAGGATCTTATCTCAGCTGAACTTGAGATAGTACCTGCAGGAAAGGCAAGAGACATCGGATTTGACCGCAGTCTCATTGCGGCATACGGTCATGATGACAGGGTATGCGCATACGCAGAACTTGCGGGATTGTTTGACGCAAAGAAATTCAAGAAGACAGGCGTCTGCATATTTGCGGACAAGGAAGAGATAGGCAGCATGGGAGTCAGCGGTATGCAGAGCCAGGCGTTTGAGTGGTTCATAGGGGACCTCTGCAAAGGCCAGAAGGTAGACATTAGAGACTGCTTCGCAAACTCATTCTGCGTGAGCGCCGACGTAACAGCAGCTTATGATCCCAACTATGCTGAAGTATTTGAAGTCAGGAATGACTCCAAGATCAATCACGGAGTTGCGTTCTGCAAGTATACAGGACATGGCGGAAAGAGCGGAGCATCCGACGCATCAGCTGAGGTTGTAGGAAAACTCCGTAAGATAATGAATGACAACAAAGTTGTATGGCAGATGACCCAGATGGGCAAGAATGACCAGGGCGGCGGCGGAACAGTTGCACTTTACATGGCAAACCGCAACATTGACACCATTGATGCCGGCGTACCTGTTCTTTCCATGCATGCACCTTACGAGACAGTGGCAAAATTTGATTGCTACATGACATATAAATGCATGAAGGCGGTATTTGAGTCTTAAGATATGCTGGAAGGTCTTTTAAGTGCAGTTTATGGCATGTCGGTTTCTGCTCTTATCATCAGTATGCTGCTGGTTTTGGTTTTATCAGCCATCCTGCATTTAACGCTCAAGCCGACAGTGAAACAGGTCGTGGGGATCATCCTTACAGTCTGTGTGCTTTTGCTATTATCATATGTTACAATGTTAGGGAGGTCAGAACCGGAAACCGGACTTCTGCTCATACCCGGGAACAGCATAGCCAAAGCATTTGTAAGTGATATTTACCTGAAAATGGTGCTGATGAACATTTTTGTGTTTGTCCCGTACGGGGCTTTCATGACACTTGTTTTCAGCAGGTATGGCGTGAAGGCAACAGTTCTTGTGACATTACTGTCAGGACTTGTTATTACAGTTCTGATCGAGGTGCTCCAGTATGTTTTGGGACTGGGCTGCGCCGAAACTGATGATGTGATATGCAACCTTGCAGGAGCAGCAATAGGACTCGTACCGTATTTTGCAACATATAAAGCGGTAAAAAAGAGGTTATCCAGATGAAGAAAAGGATCTCGGAAACTATTATCAGAACATTAACAGCCATAATGGCGGCAGCAGTTTTTTTTGCTGCCGCTTTTTCTTTACCCGTCAAGGCCGATGAAGGATCAGGTGCCACAGAGGAAACGGTCATTGAAGGATCTTTATCAGTGGAGACTGAAGAGGAAACTGATGACCTGACCGATCCGGAAACAGAGGAAGAAACAGAGACGGAAACAGAGGAAGAAACAGCCGGTGAGGTTGACGATACTCCGATTTTTACGCCATATATGGAATTCCCTTTGGCTGAAATTACGGATAGATGGCAGCTTTCTGAAGAAAATGGTGATGATCCGGGAAGATCCGATGAGTCCATGAGGCTTATGGATGACACATACACATATGATGCTGCCTTTGAGGCGCATATATCAGCATTCCCTGACAGTTATAAAAACGCTCTCAGAAGGATCCATGCCATGTATCCGAATTTTACCTTTGTAGCGGATAATATAGGAATGACACTGGACGAAGCAGTCAGGACACAGATCGCAAAGGGGTATAAGACATACAGAGGCACATTTACGAATGACTATGACACGATCTACACGTTCATGAATCCGCTCACATACCTTTATCCGGAATATGATCCCAGATACGATGTATACAGCAGTTCATTCGATATAGATTGGCATTCAGATGCAGACTTTTTCATGTTTGCCGATCATGCATATTCAACAAATCAGTATGGTGATGCGCTTCAGTTTCTTGTTGACGGATGTGATTTTCTCGAAGATGAGGACATGGACAGTATCATAGCTGCTTCGGCAGCCTGCCAGATGAACCCTTATGTCATGGCTTCAACAGTCATTCTTGAAAAAGGATGGCATGCAAAGGCAAACGGGAATGGCGATGTTACAGGAAGGGTGGTTAATAAAGGACATGTCGATGCGGCCAATGTTTACTCCCAGGCAGGGGGATCAACGGTTCTTGCATCGCTCAATAATACTGATGTATTTATAGTTGCCAACGGAAATTATACTGCGTCTGACGGCAAAACCTGGCTGAAGATAATCTATGACTATGATGGGGACCTGTTTGACTCAAAAGTTCATGGAGTTCCGGGATATGTTGAAGAGTCGAATGTTTCAGGCATTTCATATTTTAACACCTACTATAATCTGTTCAGCGTGAACCAGTCCGATGATAACCCGGTCGTAGGCGGAATAGCTTATGCCATGAGTCACGGATGGACAAGCATAGCCCTGTCTTTCGAAGGCGGTGCAAGATTCTGCAAGGACTTCTACTATGATGCCAATCAGACTACGTATTACTACATGCATTATAATGTACTGGATGTTCCGTCGCGCTGGTGGCATGAATACTCCACAGGAGTGTCGGCAGGACTGAAATGCGCAAGGATACTCAGATACGCGTATGACTACGATCACAGCCAAAGCCTGCTGATGCGGATACCCGTATATGATCCGGAGCCTTGTGTTAAGCTTTATAATGGCATCTGGACCTATTTCAATTCAAGGGGAGTTCCTGATTATACATATAACGGAGTAGCTTTTAATGAGAACGGAACGTGGTTTATAAGGGATGGAGTGGTGGACTTCTCTGTCAACGGTTTGGCAGAGGCAAACGGCACCTGGTACTATTTCTCCGGTGGAAAGTTAAACACAGACTACACAGGAATTGCCCAAGGAAACGGCGGCTGGTGGAGAGTAGTGAAAGGGCAGGTTGACCCTTACGCAGATGGCGTATATGAAAATGAAAACGGCTGGTGGTATGTTAAGGATGGAAAAGTCCAATTTGATTATACCGGAATAAAACCAAACAGCAACGGCTGGTGGCGGATAGTAGATGGTAAAGTGGATTTTTCGTGCACATCTGTTGAGGAAAATGAAAACGGCTGGTGGTATCTGAAAGACGGCAAGGTCCAGTTCGGTTATACCGGTATCAAGCCCAATAAATATGGATGGTGGAGAATAGTTAACGGCGAAGTAGACTTTGATGCCGAGGGCGTATATCAGAATGAAAATGGCTGGTGGTACTGCAAAGGAGGAAAAGTAGACTTCTCATATAATGGAATAGCAAAGAATGAAAACGGCTGGTGGCGGATCAAGGGAGGAAAAGTTGATTTCAGCTGCACGACTGTTGAAAAGATAGGCAATGAATGGCTCTATATCTCGGGCGGAAAAGTGCAGTACGGTTACACCGGCATCAAGTCCAACAGCAACGGTTGGTGGAGGATAGTTAAAGGCAGAGTGGATTTTGAAGCTGAAGGAGTGTACCAGAACGAGAATGGCTGGTGGTACCTGAAAGACGGCAAGGTCCAGTTCGGTTATACCGGAATAAAGCCAAATGAAAACGGCTGGTGGAGAATAGAAAACGGAAAAGTAAACTTTGGATTTACCGGGCTCGCTTCAAACGAAAACGGCTGGTGGTACTTAAGCGGAGGAAAAGTTGATTTCTCTTATAAAGGAATAGTACAAAACAGCAATGGGTACTGGTATGTTGAAGGCGGTAAAGTGCAGTTCGGATATACAGGGATCGCCCAGGGCAGATATGGCAGATACTACATACAGAACGGAAAGATCAACTGGAACTTCACCGGAACATATACAGATCCAAACGGCACCGGATATAATATTGTAGATGGAGAAGTCAGATAAAGCCACAGAACCTGAAAGGATTGAATAACCACGCAAAACCACGAGGTGCGCCTCTAAACAAGGTTTTTTTAAGAAGATAATGTCATTTTATACTGAGATTAGAGGCGGATTTGCCTCTAATCTCATACTTTTTATGAGAAAATCGCCTCTGATCTCAGTTGTTTCTGATGAGATCCCTGAAAGATGGCGAGTTTAGAGGTTGAGTCTGGCTGAAGCAGCATGCCAGAAAAAACGCACAGGCATTGTCAGAGTTTAATATTTGAATTATAATAAACATTCATTAATTATAAATCGGAATAACGGATCACATCATGAAAAAAATAATCGCTTCGTTAATGATAATAACTGCATCACTGCTGCTCGCAACAGCAGTTGGTGCAGATAATACTATGGATGATATTTCAGACGATGAACTTCCCGGCGAGGAAGAACATGTGCATGAGCTTGTCTGCATAGAAGAATCAACCCCTTCGTGCACAGAAAGCGGACATCTGGGATACTGGATATGTGAGGGATGCGGTAAATACTTCAGTGACCAGGAGGGAACAGAGATAAATGATCCGGTAGCCTGGTTAACGGAAGGAGGAGACGGGTATTTAGCTCCCGAAGGACATGTTCTTGTTGAAGTGGAAGAAAAAGCTGCAGATTGTGTGGAAGATGGGTTTGTTCATCACTGGGAATGCAGTGCCTGCGGATCACTTTTTTCTGATGATGCAGGTGAGGCTGAGCTCAGCATTGAAGATGCAGTAATAGCAAAGCTGGGGCATTCATACGAATCAAAAGTTACAAAAGAAGCCACATGCGCGGATGAGGGTGAGATCACATATACATGTGAAAGATGCCGGGATAGTTACACGGAAACAATCCCCCGGACAGATCATGAACTGCAAAACGGAAAATGCATAAAATGTGGTGGTAAAGAGGATGTAGTACGAAAAAATGATGGCGGATGGTATTACGTCATTGCCGGAGACATTCAATACGACTACACAGGGATAAAACATAACAGCAACGGCTGGTGGAGAATAGTAAACGGTAAGGTAGATTTTGACTGTGAATCTGTTGAAAAAAACGAGTACGGCTGGTGGTATATCAGCGGAGGAAAAGTACAGTTCGGCTATACCGGCATAAAGCCCAATGAAAACGGCTGGTGGCGTATAGTGAACGGAAAAGTCGATTTTAACTGCAATTCAGTAGAACATAATGAAAATGGCTGGTGGTACATCAGAGGCGGGCAAGTAGATTTTGACTATACCGGAATAGCACATAACAGCAATGGCTGGTGGCGTATAGTAAATGGTAAGGTCGATTTCAGCTGCAATTCTGTAGAAGAAAATGAATATGGCTGGTGGTACATTGAGGGCGGCAAAGTACAGTTTGGCTATACCGGCATAAAACCCAATAAAAACGGCTGGTGGCGTATAGTAAATGGTAAGGTCGATTTCAGCTGCAACTCAGTAGAACATAATGAAAACGGCTGGTGGTACATCAAGGGCGGCAAAGTACAGTTTGACTATACCGGAGTTGCCCGTAATGAGTACGGCTGGTGGTACTGCAGCAACGGAAAGGTGCTATTTAACTATAACGGTGTCGGATCAAACAGAAACGGTAACTGGCTTGTAAGCAACGGAAAGGTTACATTCTCCCAAAATGGAGTAGTTAATGGCGGGGACGGTAACTGGTACTATGCAAAAAACGGCAAAGTACTTCCTGTCACGGGCTTTTATTCCAATTCCAACGGTACATGGTACCTTGTTGGCGGAAAAGTTAATTTCTATTTCACCGGAACCGCTAAGTGCGGCAGCGATACCAGATATGTGGTAAATGGCAGAGTACAGGATCCGTATGGCATTTCATCAGATAATTCCCAGAAGTATTTTGTCGTATTTGGTGACTCAGTAGGGGAAGGACTTGGGCTGGTTGGCGATATTAACCTTCGTCATACAACACTTATATCAGAAGCGCTGAATCTCAGAGAATACAATTTTTCAAAATCGGCAGCTGGATATCTGTATGAGTCCAGAGGAGATGGCCTCCCTACTTATCTGGATGAACTTAATAACATTGCGAAAAACGCAATGACTCAAAGCCAGATCGCTAACACCTGTGTTGTTCTGATCGAAGGAGGATTAAATGATTATCTTCAATACCAAAACTGGGGTTATGGAGATGATCCTGAAGAATACCTTAAAACCAGTGTTAAAAACTTCATTTCAGCTGTAAGGAGTACCTATACGAATGCAGACATATATTTCGCTTACGGCGAAGGTACTTCCAGAAGATGGGCGGATGCTAACACCGAGCTGATCAGCGAATATGAAACTGCAATCGGCAGTGTTTACGATGCAGTTAAGGATTCAGCGGGAGTCAACATGGTCGATGGAAATAATGGAAATGCCTATTATTTTTATAATATGCTGGGACAGAATGATTCTTATTATCTGGATGGATATCATCCATCGGTGGCAGGACACCGAATCATGGCAGATAAGTTCCTTAACATGTTTACGAAGTAGTGCATCGGCCATCATAATAATGTATAATATCCTGACAGGCACAGAATGTGCCTGTATTTCCGGAATAATCATCAGGATCAAAAGATGGATCATATTCAGCCGGTCAGAGAAAAATGGATCGATAATGCAAAAGGAATAGCGATCATTTTGGTGATACTTGGACATGTCGGGGGCGGACTCGATGATATCTTCTCGTTCAAGTTTGTTTATGGTATTCACCTTGTAATGTTTTTCCTGATCTCAGGCTATACTTCAAAGATCAAAACAATAGATACAAACTATGTCAATTCAAGGTTCCGAAGGCTGATGGTACCTTATTTCCTGACTTGTCTGGCTGTAATGATAAGTGATGTGCTGAACAGCTGCTTTATTTATCATGACCGGACAATTGTGACGCTCACACATCTGATAGATCAGGATCTTCTGAGGAGCTTTTTTGCATCAGGCTCTGTAACTGCATTCGGAACAGTTGAGATCGGAACGCGCATTGGCGCCATATGGTTCCTGCCTGCGATGTTCTTTGCAAGCATTGCATTCCAATTCATGCTGAATAAGACCCGGAGTTCTTTAAAACTCGGTGTCATAAGCGCAGCTCTTTTCGCAGGCGGAGTGATCACTGCGGAATTTATCTGGCTGCCATTCAGCATTCAGTCAGCAATGATGGCGGTCATTTTCATCTGGATCGGATATGAAGTCAGACAGCGGAACATCCTTCAAAAACTCAAGTGGTATCATTTCGTTGCAGCGCAGATCGTCCTTCTTGCAGGAATATGGAGAGGATACTGCAATATCAGTTTCGCGAATGGAACAGTTGGTGACATGTTCCTTTCAGTGCCGGTAGGAATTGCCGGATGCATTCTGATCTATCTTTTGGCCGTGATCGACGAGAAAGGTGTGATCCTTGAGTTTTTCGGCCGCAATTCACTTTTGATCTTATGCACGCATCTGTTCATGCTGGAGACACGCTCGCACTGCATGTTCTCATTTCTTGAGACCCTGGGGCTTACCGGCCACAAATGGGGCCTGATGCTCATTATCCTGGAGATCGGGTTTGCTGTCATTCTTGCGCTGATCGTTACTTTGATCAAAAACAGCCTGAAAAATATAAATTCGGAACTGATCCGAAAATGCAGGGAAAAGAATAACGGACGTGATGTGACCACAGACATAGCCAGAGGCATCTTTATCATATTAATGGTAATGGGGCATCTCGGGATAGACATGGGATTGTGGAAGACGATCTATTCCTGCCACATGATAGCGTTCGTATTTCTTTCAGGGTATTTTTATAAGCGGCCTGAAAGTATTAAAAAGACCTTTTTAAGGATGATAAAGACGTTCATAATCCCGTATGGGGTCTTTGTCTTGTGCTTTTTCATACTGAATATCGGTCAGTGGAGCGGAGCATTTATTAAAGATAATCTGATCAGGTATGCGCTGGGCTTTTCTTTTACAGATAAGATCCTTCCGGGGATACAGTCAGTCGGAAATGTATATTTTATCCTTCTGCTGTTCGTTGTCAGGTTGATCTACCTGCTGATAGACCGGTTTATAGAATGGGAACCCGGAAAATGGGTTGCCGTAATATTGATCTCCTTATTTGGTTTAGCGCTTGGAAAGACAGGCTTCTGGCTTCCCTGGAGCATTGATGTTGCATGCTATTGCCTGGTCTTTTATAAGCTGGGACAGTCTCTCAGAGAATATGGGATAATAAAATACATAATGGATGAACACATCTTATATTTCATCCTTACGCCTGTGTGGGTTTATATGATCTACCGCGGAAGCATGGAGATCGCAATAAGAAATTACGGAGAATACGGACTTGTCATTGCGGGAGCAGTCTGCGGAGTCTTGGTCATAATGAAACTGTCGTCATATATAGCTGACCACATGCCGGTCATCAGGACTGTTCTGAAGATCGCCGGCAGCGGATCGTTATATATATTATTGTTCCACGCACTGCTCGCAGGCAGGATAAAAACCTTTATATCATCCTATTTCAGCAGAGAAAGCATTGTTTTTCTTGCTGTCTGCCTGATCATTCAGATCGCCGGGGGAATGATCATCAGCATTGTGGTGGATCAGCTGAAAAAGCACTTTGCCCACCGGATATGACCGGCTGCTAACTTGATTCTTGCATTAAATAATGTATAATAACATGGCGAATATAATTTACATATATTATCTTAAATCAGAATAAGAGGTATAAATGCAGCTTTATATTGATCCAGGCACCGGAAGTATGCTCTTTACGATTTTGATCAGCGTAATAGGTGCCGGTTTTTATGCGTTCAGAAAACTGTTCATGAAACTCAGGTTCATGAGCAGCGGCGGAAGCGGAAATAGTGACAGCGGGGACAAGATGGATCTGGTGATATATGCTGAAAGCAAGCGTTACTGGAATCTTTTCGAACCCATCTGTGAAGAATTCGAAAACCGGGAGAGAAAGCTTGTTTACATGACTTCATCTCCGGACGATCCCGCGCTGGAAAAAGATTATAAATAT
The DNA here is from genome assembly GCA_015057955.1 of Lachnospiraceae bacterium. Taxonomy (GTDB): domain Bacteria; phylum Bacillota; class Clostridia; order Lachnospirales; family Lachnospiraceae; genus RGIG5612. Next base: position 22,072 of record SVDE01000004.1, read on the forward strand.
GTTGATGCCCAGTTCATCGGTGAAGGCAATAAAGCCTTTGCCAGGCTTAACATGCTCAATGCCCGGGTTTTGCTTGCAACAACACCGGGACTGGATGTATATCAGTGGAAAAGGTCAAAGAAAACAGACTGGTATGTGCACATTCCGCACATGGCAAGTGATGTGACACTTTACCGTATGTTCGGGCTCGATTATTTTGATGCCATCCTTACCACAGGGGAATATCAGTCAGATCAGATAAGGGAAATAGAGAACGTCAGAAAACTCCCGGCTAAAGAACTGAAGGTCGTCGGTCTTCCCTACATGGATGAGTTAAAAAAGAAACTCGATAAAAGCGGAGTCCTTCCGGAACATGAAAGAACCGTAATACTCGCTCCGTCATGGGGACCGAGCGGAATCTTAAGCCTGTTTGGTTCGGAAATAATAGATGCCCTTATAGAGACCGGATATAACATTATCATCCGTCCGCATCCCCAATCATTTATTTCTGAAAAAGAAATGATAGATGGCCTGATGTCAAAATATCCTGATTCAGAGAAACTGAGCTGGAACCGCGACAACGATAACTTCGAGGTCCTGCGCAGGTCTGATATCATGATCTCAGATTTCTCAGGTGTCATTTTTGATTATATTTTTATATATGATAAACCTGTGATCTATGCTGATTACACGTTTGATTTCGCGCCGTATGATGCAAGCTGGCTGGATAACCGTACCTGGACATTCGATACATTGAAAAAGATCGGCAGGAAACTTGACCGCAATGAATTCAGCCATATGAAAGAGATAATAGATGACTGCATTGAAAATGAGACTTATGCTGCCGCCAGACATCAGGCAGGAAGCGAGGCATGGCAGTGCAGAGGAGAAGGAGCAAAGAACATCACTGACTATATGATCAGTAAGGCAGATGAGATCGCAGGTGCTCCTGAAGCAGCAAAAGAAGGATAAACATGAATATTCTTACCATACTTCACAGTTTGATAATCGGACCGCTCAAACTTTTCTTTGACGTGATCTTTTCTGTAGCAAACAGATTTCTTAATAATCCCGGGCTTTCCATTATTTTCCTGAGTCTGGCAATGAACTTCCTTGTCCTTCCTTTGTATATGCGGGCAGATGCCATGCAGGAAGAGGAAAGAGACGTTGAAGCAAAGATGAAGCCCTGGGTTGATCACATCAAATCCGCATTCAAGGGCGATGAGCGCTTCATGATGCTTCAGACATATTACAGGCAGGTAGGATACAAGCAGACAGATGCTCTTAAAGGTTCCTTGTCTCTTCTGCTTGAAGTTCCGTTCTTCATTGCTGCTTATCAGTTCCTTTCAAGCCTTTCAATACTCAAGGGCGTTTCTTTTGGTCCGATCGCGGATCTGGGAAATCCTGACGCATTGATCACGATCGGGGGGATATCTATCAATATTCTTCCGATACTCATGACATTGATCAATTTCGTTTCCGGAGCACTGTACTCAAAGGGATTCCCTTTAAAGAGCAAGATACAGATCTACGGCATTGCGGTGATATTTCTGGTGTTCTTATACCAGTCTCCGTCCGGTCTTGTTTTCTATTGGACGCTGAACAATGTTTTTTCTCTCGTAAAGAACGTTTTTTATAAACTTAAACATCCGGGTAAAGTCCTGTGCGTGCTGTCAGCTGTCTGCGGTGCAGCGCTGCTGATCTTAGCGTTTGTGAGGCCGTTTTCTTCCCTCAGAAGAGAAGCGTTTATCATTGTACTTGGCGTGGCACTGATCATACCGCTTATCGTGATGCTGATCAGGAGCAGGAAACAGAAAGCACAGATCGAAGAGACCGCCATAACTGCAGCAGACAAGAGATCATTTTTCGCAGGGGCAATATACCTTTCTGTTTTTATCGGGCTTACAATATCATCGACTGTGATCAACTCATCTCCGGCAGAGTTCATTAATGTCAGTGAATTCCGGAATCCTGTATGGTATGCGGTCAATTCATTTGCCATGGCAATAGGCACTTTTGTTGTGTGGTGCGGGATCTTTTACATGCTTGCCGGAAACAGGATAAAAAAGATAATGCAGGCAGGCATCTGGGTCGTCGCAGTGTGCGGAACCGTAGATTATCTGTTTTTCGGGACAAAGTTAGGCACACTGCTGACCAGCCTTAAGTATGAACAGAAGCCTGATTTTACGTGGAAACAGCAGCTTCTGAATCTGGTGATAATAATTGCGGTCGCGGCAGCAGCTTTTCTGCTGTTCAAATGGAAGAGCAGGATCACTGAAGCAGTGCTGTTTGTCGGAGCGGCAGCCATGCTGATAATGGGTGCTTATAATCTTATCCATATCAATTCTGTTGCTGCACCCATAAAGGCTCAGATAGAAGCTTCAAAGGAAGATGTTGCGAAGATCACATTATCCAAAACCGGAAAAAATGTCATTGTAATGATGCTCGACAGAGCCATAGGCATGTACATACCTTACATGATAAATGAAAGACCTGAACTTAAGGAACAGTTCAGCGGGTTTACATATTATGCCAATACCATTTCCTACGGACACAGCACAAATGTTGGAGCTCCGGTGCTTTTTGGAGGATATGAGTATACTCCCGTCAACATGAATGCAAGATCGGACATGCTGCTTGTTGATAAGCATAATGAAGCTCTGAAAGTAATGCCTGTGCTGTTTAATGAAAATGGGTTTGAAGTTACAGTGTGTGATCCTCCATATGCAAATTATGCTTATATTCCTGATCTGTCGATATATGACGATTATCCTGAGATCAATACATATCTGACAGAAGGCAAGTTCAATTCATATAATTCATTGGAACAGATGGAAGTGATATACAAACGTAACTTCTTCTGTTACGGTCTGTTCAAGGCAGCACCTCTTGTACTGCAGGAAGCCTTATATAACTCAGGTAATTACAATACTTCTGAGACCGGACAGATCACAGCTGATGTGGTAGGAGAGCAGACACTCACTGGAAAGTACACATCTGAGGGACTTTCGTCATTGTTCATGGATTCCTATTCGGTGCTGGAGAGTCTTGTCGATCTGACTGAGATCACGGATGAAGATAAAAATACATTCCTGATGATGGCAAATGATACCACGCATATGCCGACGCTGCTTCAGGAGCCTGACTATGTTCCTGCTGTTTCTGTAGACAATACTGCATATGAAGAGAGTCACGCAGACAGATTCACTGTTGATGGACGAACAATGAATTATGAGACATCCGATCAGATCATGCATTATCATGTAAATATCAGTTCGTTCATACAGCTGGGCAAATGGATGGACTATCTGAAAGAAAACGGAGTTTATGATAATACCAGGATAATTTTTGCCGGTGATCACGGAAGAGGCCTTCATCATTTCAATGATCTGGTACTTGAAAACAACCGTGATACTGTGCTGTTCGATCCGCTTTTGATCGTAAAGGATTTTGATGAGGAAGAATTCAAGATCAATTATGACTTTATGACAATTGGAGACATTCCGGCAATGGCAACAGCGGATATCATTGAAAACCCCGTTAATCCTTTCACCGGCCATGACCTTCAGGACACCAGTCCCAAGGAAGGCAAACAGATGATAACGATCACTGACTGGCATACTGATATCAATAATGGTTATACCTTCGCTGAAGGTGACTGGTATTCGGTCCATGACAATATTTTTGATATCAATAACTGGAAGATCGAAAGCCTGTCAGGCCTTTACTAAACTGACTGAACGTACCGGATGAAAAAGAATCGGATCCAGCTAAAGAAGATAATTATTGCTTTGATCATTATCATTGCTCTGCCGTTGGTATTGGAATGTTTCCTTTTCAACTTCCGATCCTTGGAATCCTTCTTTTTCCGGCCAATCGATACCGGGTGGAATGCAATTGGCATGGAAGATCTTGGAAACGGATCGTTTGAAGTAACAGATCCTGATAACGCAGGACTGGAATTTTCAGGGATCAATGCCCATGTGGACAGCGTTTATCTGGATATCAACTGTCCGGACGGTTCTGATACGGCATATTCTGTAAATATATACATGACGGATGCCGGACATGCTCTTTACACAAAACTGTCTGACACAGAAATAGTTCCCAAACTTGATGAAAGTAAATACATAAGAGTCCATCTGCAGGGAGACAGTGAAAAAATCTCTATTCGCGTCAATAACCTGAAAGAAGGGCAGGCATATGATCTAAAGGCTGAACTGAACTCCGGAAGGCCTTTCATTTTCAGGTGGTGGAGGGTCATTGCATTGATCCTGCTTTTTGGCCTGATCTATTTTTTCAGACCGGGTTCTCCCGTTTATGGGATCATATTTAATGCTGCAGACATCAGGCAGCTTTTAGTTACAGGCGTATTTATCATTGCATCTGTGGTCGTCTTTTCCGGAATAACATATTTATTCAGGATTGAAAACCGTGGGAGCAATGATACCTGGGAGCAGTACAGCTATCTTGCGCAGTCACTTTCCGCGGGACACACCTATCTGGATATTGAACCGCCTGCAGCATTGGCTGAAATGGAGGATCCTTACGACTGCGCATTAAGGGCTGAAGTATTAGAAAAAGCCGGGGAGACATATGTTCTCGATTATGCATATTTTGACGGTAAATATTATTGCTATTTTGGGGTAGTGCCCGTACTGCTGTTTTATCTTCCGTATCTGATGCTTACCGGAAAGGCACTCAGTACTGCGATCCCCATGATGATCGCAATAGCGCTGTTCATCGCTGCAGCTTTCTGGTTTATAGCTGTGCTCATAAGAAGATTCTTTCCGCAGACATCATTTGGACTTTACATCCTTCTCTCATGTGTGCTTGTTGCGGGGTCAGGTCTGACATATGGGGCGGCTTTCCCTGTGATATATTCATTGCCGATAACTCTGGGAATTGCATTTGATCTTCTTGGAATATCCTGTTGGCTTAGCGCATTAAAAGATGACGGAAAACTCCGAAAAGCTTATTTGCTGATCGGAGCGCTGTTTATCGCTCTTGTTATCGGATGCAGACCGCAGCTTGCGATAGCGGTTTTCCTCGCATTCCCCATTTTCCGGAAGCAGATCAGGGACAGACAGTTCTTCAGTGTAAAAGGATTAGGAAATACCCTTTGTATCATTGCGCCATTCCTGATCATCGGAATCGGAGCGATGTATTATAATCATGTCCGTTTCGGGAGCCCGTTTGATTTTGGCGCAACATATAATCTTACGGGATTTGACATGACGCACAGAGGGTTTGATCTTTCAAGATTCGGGATCGGGTTCTTTGAATATTTGTTCCAGCCTTTCAGGGTCGCACTTCAGTTCCCGTATGTCTTTTCAACATCACCTCATCTGGGCATTTTAACTGATTACCAGGGTGAGGTAATGAATGAGACGTTCTTCGGAGGATTTTTCTTCTTTAATATATTTGGGGCATTTATCTTCAGATTTGCAGGGTGCGGAAAAGATCTGAAGAAAAAGGGATTATTCAGCTTTACTTTATTTAATATGATCTTCGGGCTGATCATCATGGCGGTGGATATACAGATGGTCGGCATAATCTACAGGTATCTTACGGATTTTTCAATGTTCCTGCTGATACCGGCGGTTATCATTGCACTGTCTCTTATGGAGAATATGACCGCTGCAAATGAAAGAAGAAGGATGCTTGTTTGGATAGTGACCTTAAGCATGTTAACGATCGCTGTTAATTATTATATTCTTATAGCTGCAGACAGGCCTAACAGTCTATATCATTATAATCCGTTGATCTATTATAAGTTCAAATACCAGCTGTTTTCATTCCTGTCGATCAGATAGCTGCCTGTGTTGACGTTATAATACTGCAATGATATAATCCGACTTGTTATGTCAAGGGGAGAAAATCCCTTGTTATTGTTGCGTAAAGAAATAACTTGAGCTGATGTCAGTTAAGAGTAATGATGGAAGAATTGCATATCTGGATGTCATAAGGGCGGCCAGCATGATACTGGTAGTTTATTGCCATTATGTGCTCCTTGATGCCGGATCATTTGCGGGCAACGTGATAATGACATGCGCGTGGGTAGGGGTTCCGTGTTTCATGATGGTTTCCGGCGCGCTGATGCACAGAAGTGAAATGTTTGTCTGGAAAAAATATCTGTTCAAGATCCTTACTGCTTATCTTGTCCTTGCCGCCTGGAAAGTTATTTATCTGCTTGTTTATGTAGGATTGGGAACTTTGCCTGGAAGCGTATGGCAGATCATCCAATATGTTTTTTTCTTTGGCAGCATTGATGGTATCAATACCGGTGTCATGTGGTACATGACAGCATATCTGATCGTTTTGCTGATCTATCCGGTGACGCATTTCCTTTTCAGAAAGGCAGGCAAAGCCGGGAAAATACTGGTGCTGTTTTTGATGATATTGACATTTGCGTCAGGGATCTTTCTTTTCTCTCTTGGGTGGGTATGCAGGACTATCAGCATAAAAACGGGTATTGCGATATTTGACATATCAGGCCTTGCGGCTGCCTTTCCGTTTACAAATTATGCGTGCATGATCTTTTATTTTCTTGCCGGTGCATTCCTGCTTGAATACAGGGACCGGATACTTGGGAAGAAGGCATTATTAAGATGGATCTCGGCAGCTGCTTTCGTGATCGGAGTGGCAGGACTGCTCATGGTAAAATACGCTGATGCTTCTGTTTGGACATGGGCAGGAATATATATCGCAGATGGTTACAGACACATATCTACGCTTATTGCATCGATAGGATTCTATGTGTTTTTATCGCTGTTTGAGTACAAAGGATTTTTCCTTTTCCTGGGAAGGACTGTAGGCAGCAGCACGCTGGGCATATACTATATGCATTACATAGTGCTTGCAGTCTGCAGCAGGCTGTTATATCCGAGGCTTCCGGAGTATTTCTTTGGAATGAACCTTTTGAAAACACTTCTGGCAGCGGCATTTTGTGCAGTCATAACTTATCTGATCGGCAAAATACCGATTGTCAGCAAATTAGTAAAATGAGCTCAGTACAGTCTTCAGACAACAGAATAAAATGGCTTGACATGGCAAGAGCAATTGCCATTCTCTGCGTTGTGATCTGCCACATTAATGATAATGTGTATTCGATCAATGCTGAATTCATGACTTCGCTCGGTTTTATACCGGAGTTTATTGCTTTATTCCTCAGAACGCTCGGAAGGGCAGGCGGTGTGCCGATCTTTCTTATGCTTACCGGATACCTTCTGCTTGATCGTGATTATGATGAGCAGGCCATGAAACATTTCTGGAAGGATAAATGGCTGCATCTTCTTATCTGTACATGGATATGGATAGTTATAGACAGGATCTTCATGTATTTCATAGGAAGAGGCGTATCTGTTACCGATACGGTCAGAGAGATCCTGTTCCTGAAATCTGTCGAACTGGGGCATGCCTGGTACATGCCGATGATTATAGGAATGTACCTGCTCATACCTTTTGTCGCACGCGGATTAAAGAAGATAAATCCTTCTGCATACTTACCGGTCATCATAATACTGATACTTATGGTATTTGCTTATCCAACCTTGTATTCGGTAAACCATCTTGCTGTGTTAAATTCCATTGTCGGCCGCGAACTGTCACTGCAGATCAATCTGGGATTCAGCGGCGGCGCGTATGGAATGTACATGATTTTCGGATATCTTATAAAGACAGGCTTGTTCAAAAAGATCCGGTCATACATTCTTTGGATCGTTTTCGCTTTGGCGTTTCTGGGAACTGTCTTCTTTCAGATATGGATGTTTGCCGGAGGATACAGTTATGATCTCTGGTATAACAACCTTCTGGTTTTTATCACCTCGGCAAGTCTGTTTGAGCTGATGTCCAGAACTGACAAAGTTTATGCTTATCCTGCTGTAAAGGTGATCGCCTATTATTCTTTTGCGATATATCTTGTCCATAATCTGATCCTGCTGGCTGTCTTTAAGGTATTAAAGGCTAATGATATTCACATCGGATATGTACCGGCTCATGTGATCATGTTAATTGCTGTCACCGGATTGGCGCTTGCAGTCGTATGGGCTATCAGTAAGATCCCAAAGGCAGGGAAGTACATTTTTTATTTGAAATAAAACAGCTTAATACTGTTAAGGAGGACATATAATGAAAACAGTTTACACATGCTTTTGCACTGATGTGATCCATGACGGACATATCAATATAATCAATCATGCAAAAGAGTATGGAAGGGTAGTCGTCGGATGCCTTAGTGACAGAGAAATGATCCGCTGCACAAAATTCCCGACTACTTCAGAAGAAGAGCGAGTTGCTTTGTATAGATCCCTGGATGGGGTGGATGAAGTCGTAATGCAGAATGACATGCTGTACGATGATGTTATCAGTACGATCCATCCGGATTATGTAATACATGGAGATAACTGGAAAGAGGGTTCTGAAAAGTCTGTCAGAGAACACGTAAAAAAACTTCTTGATGAATATGGCGGACAGATCATAGATGTTCCGTATACATATAATGAAAATGTCAGAAAAGTGGATCAGAAACTGAAAGAGAAACTGTCCATGTCTGAATACAGAAGAAAACGTCTCCGCCAGCTCATAGAGATGACGCCGATCGTAAAAGTAATGGAGGCGCATAGCGGTATCACCGGGTTGATCGTTGAAAAAACTGTTGTTGAAGAGGATAACGGCAGGCTTGATCAGTTTGATGCAATGTGGGTTTCATCTCTTTGCGACAGTACGGAAAAAGGCAAACCTGACATTGAGCTGGTTGACATGACATCCAGACAGAGGACGATCGCCGATATCATGGAAGTCACAACCAAACCCATAATCCTTGACGGAGATACAGGCGGACTTACTGAGCACTTCGTTTACAACGTCCGTACCCTGGAAAGGATGGGCGTAAGCGCCGTAATAATCGAGGATAAGACGGGACTTAAGAAAAACAGCCTTTTCGGTACAGAGGTAGTACAGACTCAGGAGACAATTGAAAACTTCTGCGAAAAAATAGCCGCAGGAAAGAAGGCACAGCTGTCTGATGATTTCATGATCATAGCCAGGATTGAAAGCCTTATATTGGAAAAAGGCATGGAGGATGCGCTTGAAAGGGCATTTGCTTTCGTTAAGGCCGGGGCTGACGGTATCATGATCCACAGCAGAAAGAAAGATCCTGCGGAGATCTTTGAATTCTGCGATCTGTTCAGAAAACAGGATCCAAAGACGCCTATAGTGGTAGTTCCCACATCATACAATCAGGTTACGGAAGATGAACTGGCCGCCCATGGAGTGAACATAGTCATTTATGCAAACCAGCTTCTGAGGGCTGCTTTCCCTGCAATGCAGAAAACTGCCGAGCTGATCCTTCGTTCACACAGAGCTCTTGAAGCTGACAGCCAGCTTATGCCGTTCGGTGACATTATCCGTCTTATAGACGAACTGTAGAAAAGAGGGAAAAGTGGATCGGAAATATCTTATTCTCTCGGATATTCATGGCAACATGAGTGCACTTGACGCTGTGCTCACTGACTGCTGCAATGAGGAGTTTGACGGGATCATTCTGCTCGGGGACTGTATTGACTATGGTATGCGGTCAAACGAAGTCATAGACAGACTGACAGAACTCTCTGAGGGAAAATGGAAAAACAGGATACTTGTCAACATATGGGGAAATCATGAAAAGCTGGTCATAGATAAAGATCTTGAAAGGCTTTCTTCAGACCGGGGAAGAGTAATGGCTGAGTATACAGCACGCCATCTTAATGACGCTTCATTAAGTTACATAGAAAACTCAATGAACCGTTCAGGGTTGCAGCAGGTGGACATCTGCGGATTAAAATGTCTGGCTGTTCACGGGTCTTTGGATGATCACTATTGGAAAGCAGTTGCTCCGGGGGAACTTAAGGGAGACTACTCCAGATATGATATAGTGTTCGGAGGACATTCTCATTACTCGCATTGCTTTTCACATTTTTATCCGGCTGATGCTCCGAAGATGAGAAATAAAAAAGCCGTAATGTTTATCAACCCCGGATCTGTAGGACAGCCCAGAAATCAGAATCCCTATGCCCAGTATGCAGTACTGCATATTCCTTCAAAAAAAGTGGAACTCAGGGCAGTCGAATATGATGTGGCATATGAGCAGTCCCTTTATCCGGATGAGATCGATGATTTTTACAGAGTAAGGCTGACAAATGGAATATAACCGTAAAGGAGTAGAAAAAATGAGAAGATTATTTGCTATCAGCGGAGTGACCGGAATGACCGGAAACGAGCTTGTCAGGCAGATACTTACAGAAGACAGCAGTGATCATATACTTGGATTTGATAATTTCTTCGCGTCGTCAATAGATACCGTTTCAGATCACATTGATGATAAAAGATTTGAGTTCTTTGAATATGACATTAATGATAAGGAGCAGATGCAGGATTTCGAAAACAGGGTAAAGGCTGTTTCTGATGACTATGATGAGATCATATACATAAATTGCGCGGCAGTTGTTCATACCGAGCATTTCTATGAAGTGTATTCGACTTTTGAGACCAATGTTGAAGGAATGAACGGATTCCTCCAGCAGGCGATAAGGGTGGGGGCTCAAAAGTATATCAACTGCTCAACATCCGAAGTTTATTCAATGAATTCATGGAATGCGGACGGAGGAGTCAGAGAAAGCGATTTCCTTACACTTGCAACAGCTGAACACAGTCAGAGGACAAGCTATGCTGCAGGCAAGCTCCTTACAGAGTTCTTCATGAAAGATGCGGTAGATAAGGGGAAAATAAAAGGATGCTCCATTCGTTTCGCGAATGTATACAGCAGAGACGAGAGATTTCCTAAGCATATCATTCCGTTTATCATCAGCAGTCTTCGTGACAACGGAAAGGTAGTCCTGCTTGAAAATTCCAGAAAGAACTGCAGGACATTCCTTAACAATTATGACAGCTGCAGCGCGGTGCTTGCTCTTGCGTCAACAGATAATGCGCTTGACGGAAGTGTTTATAACGTTGCAACTGATGAAGAAGTTTCGATCATAGAACTGGTCAGGCTTTGCGCGTCAAAAATGGGTATCGAAGATCCGGTCATAGAGTTTTCCGGTTACAGGGAGTCTGATCCTGAGAGAAGGCTTCTTTCAACAGAGAAAATTCGCAGCAGAACAAATTGGATGCCGGCTGTAAGCCTTGATAAAGGGCTTTCAGAGTGTGTAGCCAACTATCTGAAGAAGTGAGGCAAAAATGAAAACTGCCATTATCACAGTTGCCGGGATATCAAGCAGGTTTAATAAAGGGATCCCTGAAAGGGAAAAGAAGCTGAAGGCAGTATTCTTTGAAGAGAATAAGGAAGACACCCTGCTTTTTCATCTCCTGCAGTCATGTTCATTTGCAGACAGGATAATCGTTGTCGGCGGATATCAATACGAAGCCCTTTGCGATTACTGCAATATGCTTGCAAACCATCTGAAAGACAAGGTCACACTGGTCTATAACGAACATTTTGAGGATCTTGCGTCAGGATACAGCCTTTATCTTGGATTGAAAGAAGCTTTTAAGGATGATGTCGATGAAATCCTGTTTGTTGAAGGAGATCTTGATATCGACAGGGTATCATTCGAAAAAGCAGTAAACAGTCCTTTAAGCGTTCTGACTTATAATTATGAACCGATATATGCCTCAAAAGCCGTGGTGCTTTATAAGGACGAAAATGGCAGATTCCGTTATGCATTTAATTCGGATCATGGCATGCTTAAGATCGATGGTCCGTTTTCGTGCATATTAAACTCGGGCCAGCTTTGGAAATTTACTGAAGTTGATAATCTCAAAAAAGCTAATGAGGGATTCTATAAAGAGGAAAAAGACGGTACCAATCTGCGTATAATACAGCGCTATCTTGATCTTGGCACTGAAACAGAGCTGATAGGACTTAAACGCTGGACAAATTGCAATACAAGAGAAGACTATCATAGGATAGTTTCATACTGGGAAGGAGACAATAAATGAAATCACTGGAAAACAGACTGAAAACGATCGAGGAACATGTTAAGAGCGACAGTATCAAGGTAATGATAATCGGACTCGGAAGTGTAGGAGCATATCTGATGGATTATCTTATCAGCAGAAATGATCCTGCGATCAGCGTGATAGCAGTAGGCAGAGATGCAGCTAAAATGCAGATGAAAGTTAATATCGCAAGCGTTGCAGGCCTTATCAGAGGCGTAAACAGATCACACGTATATGTTGAGGGCGGAGTGGACCTTAATGACGTGGAGGCGATCGCGGCTGCGATCAGAAAATATGAGCCCGATTTTATAGTTAATTCCAGCAGAGCATATCCCGGCCTTAAGTATGGAAGCATTTCATGGGGAAATGTAAGAGCATATGGAATATGGACACCTCTTTCAATACGTTTTACAAAAAATGTAATGGAGGCTTGTGAAAAAGCGGATACAGATGCAGTAGTGATCAATACATCTTATTCTGACGCCGTTATCCCTTGGCTCAAGAGCGCCGGAAAGGCATTCCCCGATTTTGGAAGCGGCAATCTCAATCATCTTATACCCCGCATGAAATTTGCTGTAGCAAACATGCTGGGAGTCGATGATTTCTGGAATGTAAGCTTAATGTTTGCAGCCGGCCATTTCCATGATGTGTGCATAAGCAAAGAAGGACATACTGAGGGTGTAAAGCTTCCGCTTAAGGTCTATTACAGAGGCGAGGAAAAACAGCTCTCTGCCGATGACATCTTTGCAGCCTGCAGCATTCCGATGCCTGTTGACCAGACCAGAAACATGATGAACGCTTCAAGTAACTATCAGATCATTACAGCAGTGATCGATGCGATCCGTACAGGAGAAGACCAGAGGGTTTTCAGCCCGGGCTTTGGCGGAAATATAGGAGGATATCCCGTGACTGTAGGTTATGTGGATGGTGTGCTTGGAGCAAGAATAGACGAATCTGTTTTCAGTTTTGAAGAAATGAATAAAGCCGACAGGGAGTCAATGGCCCTTGACGGAGTAGAAGATGTCAGGGATGGAATGCTCATATATACCGATCATCTTATTGAAAAGGCACAAAATGCATTTGGGGTAACACTTCCCAAGACTGTTGCTTACGACGATATTGATAAAACCGCAAAATTCATAATTGATGAGATAATCATTCCTCAGACAGAAGGAAAATGATCCCCGGACAGGAGAACTATTTTGAAAGTAGAAAAATTTGTTGATATTTTAGGAGCTGATTTTTTCACAGGTGTTCCTGACTCACAGCTCAAAGCTTTGTGCAATTATCTGATGCATAAATATCAGATCGACCCCAACCACCATGTGATCGCTGCAAATGAAGGCAATTGTACAGCACTTGCTGCAGGTTATCATCTCGCGACGGGAAAGGTGCCTGTCGTCTACATGCAGAACTCAGGAGAGGGAAACATCATAAACCCGGTCGCAAGTCTGCTGAACGACAAGGTTTATGCAATACCTGCAATATTTGTTATCGGATGGAGAGGCGAGCCCGGTGTTCATGATGAACCGCAGCATATATATCAGGGAGAAGTAACGGTTAAACTCCTTGAGGATATGGGAATAGAAACATTTATCATAGGGCCTGATACCACAGATGATGAAGTTGAGAATGCAATGGGAGATTTCCGTAAGGTTCTCTCTGAAGGAAAAGATGTTGCTTTTGTTATCCGGAAAGGCGCTTTAAGCGATGCTCCTTCTGTTTCATATAAAAATGATAACAACATGATGAGGGAAGAGATAATCAGGCACATTGTTGACGTTTCCGGGGAGGATCCTATCATTTCAACTACCGGCAAGGCCAGCAGGGAGCTGTTTGAAACAAGGACAGCTCTCAACCAGCCGCATAAGTATGACTTCCTTACTGTCGGATCAATGGGCCACAGTTCATCAATAGCACTTGGCATCGCGATAAACAAACCCGAGCAGAAGATATGGTGTGTTGATGGCGATGGTGCTGTCCTCATGCATATGGGAGCAATGGCTGTTATGGGAAGCATTAAGCCGGAAAACCTTGTTCATGTGGTGATCAATAACGGAGCGCATGAGACCGTAGGAGGAATGCCGACTGTCGCGGCAGGAATTGATCTGGTTGCGATCGCAAAGGCATGCGGATATCCCAATGCGGTAAGCGTTGAAAACTTTGAAGATCTTGACAGGGAGCTGAAAGCGGCGAAAAACCGGAATGAGCTCACATTAGTTGAAGTTAAATGTGCCATAGGCGCAAGGGATGATCTTGGAAGACCTACTACCACGGCTCTTGAAAACAAACAGAATTTCATGGAATATCTTGATACCCTCTGATCTGAATTATGGAAGGACAAAAAATGACAGAACTTGAGAAACTCAAAGCAGGGCTTGAATACGACATGTGGGACGAAGAGATCGTAGCGATGAAAGTCGGTGCTGTTCATGGATGCAAAAGGTTGAATTCAATTGACATTTTGGATAAAGCCGAAAAAGATGCTGCGATAAGGGATCTGTTCGGTTCGGTCGGTAAAGCTCCGACTGTGCTGTCAGGTTTTAACTGTGACTGTGGAAAAAACATACATGTCGGAGATAACTTCCTGGCAAATTATAATGTGACGATACTTGACCGGGGACCGGTGCATATCGGAGATAATGTCCTTTTAGGACCGGGAACAGTGATCACTGCTGTTGGACATCCTATCTCTCCCAAAGGCCGCAGAGAACATCTGTCATACATGAAACCGGTGACCATAGGTGATGATGTCTGGATGGGAGCAAATGTTACAGTACTGCCCGGAGTTACGATAGGAAATAATGTTATCGTTGCCGCAGGCGCTGTTGTTGACAAGGACGTTCCTGACAATTGTATTGTCGGAGGAGTACCGGCAAAGAAAATACGTGATATAGAAAATGAAGACTGATGCAGGTGCATCAGTCTTTGTTTATTATCTCGGCATTGTGCCAGTTTCTTTCATTTTCGGGAGGCAGCTTCATGTAATCTCCGTATATCATGGTGAGCAGGGCATCTGTGTCAGCCGGTCCCATCAGCTTTTCGCCTTCGAAGTCCAATTCTTTTCCTTCGCCAATGTATTCACGCGGAATGATCTCATGGAAGCCCCAGGTGCCCAGATAGTTGATCACATATCTGCTGTCGGAATCATAATCATATTTTGCCAGATTCTCGTTGACTTTGTGCATGCATTTATTAGTATCGATCTTTCTGAAAGCCCATTTAAAAGCAGATGCAACAGACAGAAGGATCTTTTGAAGCGGTTTCCGCTTCCTTTTTTGATCAACGAGTTCATCAAACTGGGCAAGATTATTTAAATCCCACCAGAAGGTGATCTTCAGTTTATGGATCAGTCTTTTTATTCCGGGATCAGGAAAACCGTCTAATGGGATTATGTCGATCGCTATGGCTTCTTCACGCGGAATGTTTGCTGTATGATTCATTACATGGATGCTGTTGTTCACGATCCTTGCAAAAGAATAGTAGTATCCCGGGGTAAAAGAGTAGTGGCTCAGCGACAAAGGCGCTGCAAAAGCAGTCCGGCCAATCTCAAGAAATTTATTGTAATCACTTCTTGGCATGCAGATATCGATGTCATCATCCCAGGGAATAAACCCTTTATGGCGGACAGCGCCAAGCAAAGTCCCTTCGAACAGATAATAACGCAGATCGTTTTCTTTGCATATCTGAACGAACTCTTTCAGCATATTCAGTTCGATTAGTTGAAGTTCCCTTAATTCAATCATATGGATGATCCGTTATCCTTTTATGTCGGTTCGATTATTATAACATAATATATCAGCATTGCTCTCTTTTTTTGATATTTGACACAGAATTTGCAAGTTCATTGTAATATATGATTTGAGTATTTCTATAAAAGGTGATAAAATAACATATCACTTGTATCCATTTTTCAGGACGCCATATT
This sequence comes from Lachnospiraceae bacterium, assembly GCA_015057955.1. Classification (GTDB taxonomy): domain Bacteria; phylum Bacillota; class Clostridia; order Lachnospirales; family Lachnospiraceae; genus RGIG5612. Next base: position 37,958 of record SVDE01000004.1, read on the forward strand.
ATGAATGAGAATAACAGTGTAAAAAACAGAATATCGATCATTGTTGCCTCTCACAAAGCCTACAGGATGCCTGAGGATCCAATGTATGTACCCCTGCACGTCGGCGCAGAAGGTAAGCTTGACGAAAACGGCGAACCCCTTGATCTCGGATTCCTTAAAGACAATACCGGCGATAACATTTCATCCCGAAATCCCAGTTTCTGCGAGCTTACCGGGTTGTACTGGGCATGGAAAAATCTTGAAAGTGATTATATAGGACTTGTCCATTACAGAAGGCATTTCGGACATGCTGATAAGTCTGATGTCTTCAATGGTGTTCTCGGCTATAAGGAAATAGAACCTTCACTTGGCACCATAAAGGTGTTTGTTCCTAAAAAACGAAAATACTATATTGAGTCGCTTTATGATCATTATAAGCATACTCATTATATCGAACAGCTGGATACGACCAGGCAGATAATTTCTGAGAAATACCCTGACTTTATTCCGAGTTTCGACAAGGTCGTTAAACATACATATGGATATATGTTCAACATGATGATCATGCAGAGAGACCTTCTGGATGAATACTGCAGTTGGGTATTTGATATCCTGTTTGAATTGGAAAAGCGCATGGGAACGGCAGAATTATCTGTTTTCCAAAGCAGGTTTTATGGCCGCATAAGTGAGATCATCTTTAATGTCTGGCTTGATAAAAAGCTCACCGAAGGAACTCTGAAACAAAGTGAGGTTAAAGAGCTGCCTTTTATCTATATGGAGAAAGTTAACTGGCTGGAAAAAGGCACTGCTTTTCTGAAAGCTAAATTCCTTCATAAAAAATATGAAAATTCCTTCTAGTGATCTGTGAGGTTTAAATGACAGATATCAGTCCGATCAGACAGCTTCAGCTTGCTGAACTGGATGCTCTTAAAGAAACAATCAGGTTTTTTGATGATAATAACATAATATATTATGCAATAGGCGGAACACTTCTTGGTGCAGTCCGCCATAAAGGGTTTATTCCCTGGGACGATGACATTGATCTCGGACTTCCGCGTGAAAGCTATGACAGGCTGCTCAGGCTTCATGAGGAGGGCAAATGCCCGCTGAACATTGTGGGTCCTTCAAACAATGATGACTGTTACTGGTATCCTGCCAGAGTTGAATCTAAACAACTGAAAGTCAGAAGATATGTACATGAAGAAGAAACCGTCCAGAATGTCTGGATGGACATCTTTCCGCTTGACGGACTTCCGGCTTCAAAACTTTCCCATCGCCTGTATTGGTGGAAACTCTCCTACAGAAGGCTGAGATTCAATCTCTCCAGATTGAAAAAGTATGAGGCAGGAGAAAACAAGGTCATGAATCTTGTAAAAAGGGTTCTGATGATCTTCCTTAAACCTGAAAAAATGGATAAACATAAAGAATATATCCGGTTTGACAGACAGATGAAACACTATAATTTTGAAGGACAGCCGTATTTTATCAATGGAGACGGAAGGTATAAAATGCGTGAGATAGCTCCTCAGGCATGGCTTGGAACAGACTGTTTCTTTCCGTTTGAGGATATTGAGCTCCGGTGCATAGAGGACTATGACAGCTATCTTACGCAGATATATGGAGATTACATGAAGAAACCGGAGAATCCGGAAAAGTATGAGCACAATATCATAGAGATAATTGAAGGATAGCAGGTTCGCTGATGGATAAAGGTAGGATCCGGCCGGGCCATGTGATTTTTTACATAGCGTTTACCATTTATGTGGCAGCAGGCATACTGCTTTATACAGAGTGGGCTTTTGCAGAACACGGTGACATCAATTCATTCGGAATGCTGCTAAAGGCACTGAGATATCTTGTTTATGCTCTTTGCGCTGTAAAACTGATCTTTTTAACTGATCTTAAGCAGTATCATTTCATCCCGCTTATAATATCACTGGTCATTATTCTGCTTGCGCTGGTCACATCAAGAGATACAGCGTTTATCTTTCAATGGCTGATAATAGTGTCATTTTTTGATGTGCCATACGAGAAGATATTGAAAGTGGCATTTTTTACCTCGTTGATCATTCTTTTGATCACCGTATTATGTGCTTTGCTTGGAGTCATTAATGATTATGTCAGAGTTGAGGGTGAAAGGACCAGACATTTCCTCGGGTTCAGCTGGGCAACATATGCATCCATAATCCTGTTTTTCATAATTCTGGAGTATATTGCCATGAACAAGGGGAAGCTGAATATCGTGGAAACGATAGTTCTTGCGGCCCTGTGTCTGTGGCTGTTCAAAATGACAGACGCCAGACTGGCCTTTGCAATGGAAATGCTGGAACTGGCTTTCTTCTTCGTTTTCGGAAGGCTGTTCGGCAGAAGGAAAGAATCAAAGAAACAAGCTTATCACATTTTGCTTGCGGTCCCCTGGCTGGTTGCCATCTTTTCATTCTTCCTTCACTACCTTTACAATCCGAATGTGGGTCTGTGGGTCAGGCTCAATAAGCTTCTGAGCAGCAGACTCATGTATGGAAACGCTGCGATCGAAAAATACGGGATCCATATTCTGGGCCAGCCGATAGAATGGGTCGGGTTCAGCATCAGGGAAACATTGCGGGGAGATTATAATTTCGTTGACTGTTCATATCTGAGAGAACTCTTAAGGAGCGGAGCACTGTTTCTGATACTTGTTCTCGTGATCATGACTGTGATAATGAAATGTGCAATAGATAAGGGGGATTTCCATCTCGTATGGATAATGGCCTTCATAGCTGCATTTGGCATTACCGAGATGTGGTTATGCGCATCATTAGCCGTGGATCCGTTCCTGGCCTGCATAACCATTTGGGGTACTAAACATATTTGGGGCAAAGAACGATATATACCATATTATCAAGCCCTTAAACTCAGAGCTGTTAATAACTATAAAAAAGCATGACAGAGGTAAAAATGGACAAACTGCTTACAATATCGGTCGCCGCTTATAATGTGGCCGGTTTTATAGAAAAAACATTGGATTCCTGTGTGATACCGGAACTGCTTGATCAGCTGGAAGTGATAATAGAGGATGATGGAGCAACAGACAATACCGCTGAACTCGCAAAGGTATACTGTGAAAAATATCCGGATACTTTTAGGCTCATCAGAAAAGAAAACGGAGGTTACGGCAGTACCGTTGACAGGAGCATAAAAGAAGCCAGGGGCAAGTATTTTAAACTTTTGGACGGCGACGACTGGTTTGACAGAGACGGCTTGATCTATCTTGTTAGCCAGCTTAAAGAACATGACTGTGATCTGCATCTGAACAGGTATTACTATGTTAAGGATGTTTCATTTGAACAATCTTTGTGCGAGGATCTGTGGAATGAATATGAGGGAAAAGAATTACCCGTGTCAGATGTCCATTGTGAGCTGAAACTTGGGATATGGCACACAACTGTTAAAACAGATCTTCTGAAGATACTTGATTATGAAATGCCAAAGCATACTCTGTATACAGACCAGCTGTTTTTGCTGAGATTTATGCCGTATATAAAAAATATATATTTTGACAGGACTCCGGTTTACTGTTACAGGATCGGGAGAGATGGACAGAGCGTATCCAAAGACGGCCTGATAAAGCACTATAAAGAAGCTGTGCTTGTGTTTAAAGAAGGCATATGTATCAGAAACACCGCAAAAGGAGAAGATCCGGATGTACTAAGGCTTATGGATACACGTATCAGCAAGAATCTTTATTTTACATTAGAGGCTCTGCTGCTCCTTAAACGGTCTAAAGAACATTACAAAGAAGTGAAAGAACTGATGGATTACTGCAGGGAAAATGCCCCGGAAGTATATGAGCATTCAATTAAAGTAAGCGGTAGGATCAGACTCCTGCACCGGACAGGATACCTTGCATACTTGATCCTTGCAGGAAGATGACAGACAGCAATTGAAAAAAACATCATTAAAACTTAACTTCATAATGAACGCCATCCTTACGATGTCAACGTTCATATTCCCATTGATAACATTTCCGTATGTTTCAAGGGTGCTCCTGGAAGTAGGAACGGGAAAAGTATCATTTGCCGCTTCCGTGATCACGTATTTTAATATGTTCGCCCAACTGGGAATACCGACATATGGAATACGGGCATGTGCCAGGATAAGAGATGATAAGGAAGAACTGTCACGGACGGCTCATGAGCTTCTTTTTATAAATCTTATCATGAGCTTCGCGTCGTACATTCTGCTTGCGGTCGGGATCATTGTTATTCCAAAGCTTCAGAGTGAAAAAACGCTCCTTATCATTACAAGCTTTACGATAGTTCTCTCCGCCATAGGAATGGAATGGCTTTTCAAAGCCATGGAACAGTATACATATATAACCGTCAGATCTATCATTTTTAAAGCGATCGCGGTAATAGCAATGTTCTTCCTTGTAAAGGAACAGAGCGATTATGTCATTTATGGCGGGATTACGATATTTGCTGCATCGGCTTCAAACATTTTGAATTTCATTAATGCCCACAGATACATTTCAATGAAACCTGTGGGAAAATATGATCTGAAACGCCATTTCAAGCCTGTGCTTATTTTCTTCGCAATGGCATGTGCCACTACGATATACACAAATCTGGATGTGGTCATGCTTGGTTTCATGAAAACCGATGGGGATGTAGGATATTACAATGCGGCAGTCAGGATAAAAACTATTCTTGTCAGCATTGTTACATCACTGGGAACGGTACTGCTCCCAAGAGCGTCTTATTACATAGAGCACAACATGATGGGTGAATTCAGAAGGATCACCCGCAAAGCCCTGAATTTTGTTTTTGTAGCCGCATGTTCGCTTACTCTGTATTTTATTTTATTTGCAAGGGAAGGAATATTGTTTCTGGCAGGAGATGCATTTGAAGGTTCAGTAACGCCGATGCAGGTAATAATGCCGACATTGATATTTATCGGGCTGACAAATATACTGGGAATACAGATGCTTGTTCCGCTCGGAAGAGAGAAGATCGTACTGTATTCCGAGATCGCAGGAGCCGTAGTTGACATAATACTGAATGCGATCCTCATTCCTCATCTTGCAGCGACAGGAGCTGCCATAGGTACCCTGGTCGCAGAATTTGCGGTCCTGGTGGTCCAGTATATCGCGCTCAGGACAGATATCAGGTCCGCTCTCAGGAAGATCAGTTACTGGAAAATTGCGGCTGCGCTCGTATTGGCATGTGCCGCATGCATATGGGTTAAGTTCATGAACTTTTCCTATTTCGTTTCGTTAGTTATATCTGTGGTTTTGTTTTTCGCTGTATATATACTGTTTCTTTATTTGGTTAAAGAAAGCTTTACAAGAGAAATACTGGTTCAGATCACGGATAAGATTCATAAGATCATAAAAAAAGCCTGATCATATATATAAGGAGGACGCAATATGGAATCCATGCCGAAAAAAGAGATGACTACCATCAGTGTCAGAGACATGATCATTTACATTTTAAGCAAATGGAAGATCCTGATAGTATGTCTTGTCTTAGGAGCTGTTGTTCTTGGCGCTTACAGCGGCTATAAGAGTCTTAAAAATACCGGGGAGATCGCTCTGGAGAAGAGGGGTGAAAAACTGGAGAAGACTCTTTCAGAGGGCGAAAAGGGAAAAGCGATGAACACAGCGGTCACCATTGCGCATTATCTTAACCAATATGGAAATTATGCTGAATACAGTGCCCGCTCGGAATTTCAGAAACTGGATCCGTCTTCGGTAAAGGTAAGAACGCTTACTTACTATCTGGACAGTAAAGAATCCGGAACAATGAAAGAATCAGATGTCGCAGGGTTTGCAAACGCATATCGTTTTAACCTGGTAGACGAACTGTTTGAACAGGAAGTGGCAGAAGCATTTGGGATTCCCGTTGAAGAAGCATTTTATTATTATGACAAAACTGTAAGGGTCCGCATTGATGAGGAACGGCCGATAGATGAAAGCGTATTTGTGGTAAATATCTATCACACTGACGATGAATTCCTGGACAAGATGTCGGAGATAGTTAAGAGCAGAATAGAAAGGTATTCAGCTGAAGTCAGCAAAGCTGCTCCGGATCAGTCCGTCCGGTTCATCAGCGAGATAACTTCAAAAAGCAATGGCTCTTATGTCTACGACACCCAGGAAAAGAATGTCAGCACCTGCAAGACGCTGGTCAGTGATCTGGAAAAGATCACCAACGCATTATCGGGAGATGAGCTTGTTTATACTAAATATCTGCTTACCCAGGTATATGACGGAGAGTATACAAGTATTGCCTTTGCCAACATGGGCGAAGAAGAAGCAAAAGCGCCCAAATTACATATCAGTAAAAAATATGTGCTGATAGGAGCGGTCGGAGGACTGTTCGCAGCTGCGTTAATAGTTCTTCTCGTATATCTGCTCAGCCATAGGCTCAGAGGATATAATGACATGGAATACATCTATGGTATCCCGGTGCTCGGTACATTCGATGATCCTAAGACTGTAAAAAAGAATTCGTTTATATTGGATAAATGGCTTAGGTCGCTTAGGTTAAGAAGAAAGAGTCAGGATTATGAAGGATCAGTAAAACTGATAGCAGTAAAACTGAAACTGGCCGCAAAAAATAACGGTATCGGGAATATCTGCATAGCAGTTGGCCCTTCAGTAAGCACAGATGTGAAATTCCTGGAAGACATAAAGCAGAATACGGAAGAGATAAAAGTGAGCGTGGCTGAGGACATTTTGAGGAATGCAGATGCGATCGATAAATTGTTCGATGTGGACGGAGTAGTTCTAATGGAGCAAATGGACAAGTCACGGCTTTCTGAGATCAGTGAAGAGTGCCGCCTGTTGGCAGGAAATAATATCAGGATCATAGGCGCTGTTGTAGCCGAATAAGAATATCAAGTTCAGGCAGCCGGTATTATTATACCGGTTGCTTTTTTTTGCTTTTTTTTACCGAGTTAACAATAATAAGATTGGCAATGCCGATCGCAAATGTGAGTATCCAGAATAGAGCGATCTTTAATCCCATTTGCGCATTCGGTAAAAAATAATTAATGATGCAGATAACTGCAAAATGCCATACGTAGATCGGCATGCTCAATTTCCCTAAAAAATTAAAAAATGAGCTGTTTATCTTTGGTATCAGGCTCTGACCGGATTGGATAGCTGCCATCCACAGAATAAAACAGATAAGCTGAAAGTCACGCATGCTGTAATTCATGAAGCTGATAAAAAGAGGCAGTATGAAAGTGAACACTTCAATGACTGTGATCATTACTCTTAATGGGAATCTGATCGTCTTTACACGGATCCATTCAGTAAAATGCCATATTATTATGCCAAGGCACATTCCGCCAAAAGCACGGAAAATGGTATTGGGCATTGCGATAAGTCCAAAATCGGCAATCTGATAATAAAAAGCGCAGTATCCAACTGCTATAAAAAGATCGAGTTTTACGATCTTTATGTTAAGGATGATGCAGATAAAAGGCAGAGCGATGAACATGGCAGATAAGAACCAGAGCGGATAAGATAAAGTGCCATGAGGAGAAGCCTCCGAAAGATATAAAAGTTCTGCAGGAAGTCTCGTAAGACGATTAATGAATGAAACTTTGCCGGCCTCGGATAAGAATGGTAAATTCCTGAAAACATAAGTAATGATCACGGGAATGATCGTATAAGCCAGAAAAGGAATAAATTTGGAAACTGTGTACCCGGCTGAAACTTTCAAAATGTTAATGTATCCGGGATAACCATTTGAATTTTTTTTCGAAAAATAACCGGCTGTAAAAAAACCGGTGACAATAAAGAAAAATTCAACATATATCCAGCCATACATAAATGGTCTTTCAGAATTGAAACCAAGGCTCACGGCATGGCCGTTCATTATGATCACAGCAGCAAGAAACCTTATGATCTCAATTTTCCCGTCTCGTACAGCTTTTTTTGCAATCTGTTCCATTTTTATCCACAGCAACTTATTTTTATTGGTCAATTATAAGTCGTGAAAGGGATAATAGTAAACAGTTTATTTCCTATATATAAGATAATTTCCGATCTTTGGTATTTTGATTATCAGCCATGAGGCAGCATAACTCAAGGCCAGAGTGATAAACCAGAATATGATCACCTTCACAGGCCGCATGATCGGCAGTGACAGGATCCATTCCAACAGCAGCAGCCGGATGATCACGTGGACCAGATACACTGCGAATGAATAAGAAGCAAGTTCTTTAATGAACTTAGTATGTTTAATGTAGCGGATCCTTGAAAACAGTTCGAATACCGCCGCTGAATCCGAGCGACAGCTGGAGCGAGAGCTCCGGACCGCCGATCATGCTGTTTGTCATCATAATGCTGTGATAAGCAAATATTTGACAAATTGCCCTTTAAAGAATTAGAATTAATCGATTTAAGATAAAATACTTTTCCATGAAAGGAGAACAGAAAAAGTATTAGCGCCAGGACCATAAAAGGTTGACGAGGTATGACAGTTATCGAAATACTCGGCGGATTCTGTCACGGCTCGCGGCACAGTCGAAAAGAAGAAAGCAAAAAGCAGAATCAAAACTGTAACAGAGGTTCTTCCGATGCCGTAAATAATAAACAGGAGATAACTTAAATGAGAGTTGTAATACAGGATAACTATGAAAAAATGTGCAAATGGGCAGCTGACCATATCGCTGCAAAGATAAACGCCCACAAAGAAGACAGACCGTTCGTTCTGGGTCTTCCCACCGGCTCAAGCCCTATCGGTGTTTATCAGGAGCTTGTCCGTATGAACAAAGCAGGTGAAGTTTCATTTGCCAATGTAGTGACATTTAACATGGACGAGTATCTGGGTCTCCCTCATGAGCATGACCAGAGCTATTGGTATTTCATGCATGACAATCTTTTCGATCACCTTGTTGACATGAAGCCCGAAAACATCAACATCCTTAACGGCATGACTGACGATCCTGAAGAAGAGTGCAGAAAATATGAAGAGAAGATCGCTTCATACGGCGGCATCGATCTGTTCATGGGCGGTATCGGAGTAGATGGACATCTTGCTTTTAATGAGCCCTTCACATCTCTTACATCGCGCACAGGACTCAGGGATCTTACAACTGACACACGTATAGTAAACAGCCGTTTCTTCGGTAATGATCCGGAGAAGGTTCCCGCTCAGGCTCTGTCAGTAGGTATCGGTACAGTTACAGATGCAAAAGAAGTTCTGGTACTGATCTCCGGACACAATAAAGCCCGCGCAATGGCAGCTGTAGTTGAAGGCGGCGTTTCACAGAAATGGACATGCTCAGCACTTCAGATGCATAATGACGCGATCATCGCATGTGATGAGGATGCCTGCGGCGAACTTACTGTTGATACTTACAAGTATTTCCTCGACATTGAGAGGAAAGAAAGACTCTGATATCTGCATATGAAAAAAGTGATCGTTTTCGGCGGAGGAGCAGGACTGTCATGCCTGCTCTCCGGCCTCAAGCTGTTTCCATTGGAAGTTACGACGGTCATAGCTGTAAGCGATAACGGCAGCAGTACCGGAGTGCTTAAGGAAGAATTTGACATACCTGCCGTGGGAGACGTTGGAAAGGTTCTCCTTTCAATGGCAAATATCGATGATGATTTCATCGATCTGTTAAGCTACCGCTTTAAAAAAGAGAATTCATCTCTCTACAATCATCCCGTCCGCAACATCTTAATGACAGCTCTGATCGATCTGAAAGGCAACCTTACAGAGGCAACAGAGTATATGTCCAGGATACTGAACATCAAAGGTGAAGTCCTTCCTCTTACTGAGGAGAGGGCTGAGCTTGTAGGTCATAATGAGGAAAACGGCGAGGAGTTCTTCGGAGAGGTCGTTGTAAGCCAGAACATCAAGAATATCTCAACACTGTCCTACGACCGTGACATACATGTGGGAAACAGAGTAAAGAAGGGGATCGCTGACGCTGATCTGATCATTTTCAGTCCGGGCAGCCTTTATACCTCTATCCTTCCCCACCTGATCGTAGATGATATTGTTGAAGAGATAGGCAAAGCCAAGGCACCGATCATGTATGTTTCAAATCTTGTGACTCAGCCCGGTGAGACTGACGGTTACAGTGTGAGCGAGCATGTAAAAGTCCTTAATGATCACCTTGGAAACCGTAAGGTAGATGTTGTCGTGGCAAACAACGGGCAGATAGACAGAAGGGTTGCACGCCGTTATCTGGAGACTGAAGGAAAGACCATGGTGGAACTTGACAGGAGCAATGTAGCTGTGCTTGGAGCGCAGATCATCGAAGATGACATCTTCTGCATCGAAGATGAGCGTATCCGTCACAAAGCACTTGATACGGCTTACCATATCTTCGCCTATTTAATGGAACGCAAAAATTAACAATCGGAAGGAATAAAAAATATGTATACTATCAAAGATCTGTATGATCTTGACCATACTCTTGCAAAGGATTATCTTTCACAGTTCACTTATCCCTGGGAAGCTCTTGCAGGGATCAAAGCATTCATACTTGAACTTGGGCCTACTCTGGGCGACGACTATGAGGAAGTTTCAGAAAATGTCTGGGTCCACAAGACAGCAAAAGTATTCCCCTCAGCGTATCTCGGAGCTCCCTGCATCATCGGACCTGAGACAGAAGTAAGGCACTGCGCGTTCATCCGCGGTTCAGCTCTTGTCGGAGCAAATTGTGTGGTCGGTAACTCTGTAGAACTTAAGAACGTGATCCTGTTTGACCATGTTCAGACTCCTCACTATAATTATGTTGGCGACAGTATCCTGGGATATTACAGCCACATGGGTGCAGGAAGCATTACCAGCAATGTCAAGAGCGACAAAAAACTGGTTGTTGTCCACAACGGAACTGAGCAGATCGAGACCGGGATCAAGAAGTTTGGCGCGATGCTCGGAGATCATGTGGAAGTCGGCTGCAATGCTGTATGCAATCCCGGTACGGTGATCGGACGTTGGAGCAATGTTTATCCCACATCATGCGTACGCGGTGTTGTTCCCGAAAACAGCATTTTCAAAAACAGCGGTGACATAATCATAAAAGAAGACTGATGGAGGGAAAAAATGGGAAAGTATTTTGGAACTGACGGCTTCAGAGGAGAAGCAAATAAAGACCTGGATTTCGATCACGCAATTAAGATCGGGCGTTTCATAGGCTGGTATTACGGCGCAAGGCTCGGAAAGAAAGCGCGTGTAGTCATCGGAAAGGATACGAGACGTTCATCATACATGTTTGAGTACGCTCTCTGTACAGGACTCATGGCATCAGGCGCAGATGCTTACATCATGCACGTTACCACGACTCCTTCAGTATCTTATATTGCAAGAGTTGATGATTTTGACTGCGGCATCATGATATCCGCGTCACACAATCCTTTCTATGACAACGGCATCAAGATCGTAAACAACAACGGCGAGAAGATGGACGAAGAAACGCTGCTGGAGATCGAGAAATACATTGATGGCGAGATCGAGATACCTGTTGCGCACCGCGAGGACATCGGACGTACAGTTGACTATGTGGCCGGAAGAAACAGATATATAGGATATCTTATCTCCCTTTCACATTTCAGCTTTAAGGATGTAAAGGTCGGACTGGATGTTGCTAACGGAGCAGCATGGCAGATCGCCAAAGGTGTGTTTGACGCGCTTGGCGCCAAGACATATGTCATGAACGCTGAACCCAACGGCTACAATATCAATACAGACTGCGGTTCTACTCATATAGAGCACCTGCAGAAGTTTGTAGTTGATAACGGCCTGGACATCGGATTCGCGTATGACGGTGATGCTGACAGATGCCTGTGCGTTGATGAAAAGGGAAATCTGGTGACAGGTGACCACACTCTGTATATATACGGACTTTACATGAAGGAGCGCGGCAAACTTGTAAATAATAAGGTCGTAACTACCGTAATGTCCAACTTCGGTCTTTATAAGGCGCTCGACAAGGTCGGCATCGAGTATGACAAGACTAAAGTCGGCGACAAATATGTTTATGAGAACATGGTACAGACAGGAAACCGCATCGGCGGTGAGCAGTCAGGACATACCATCTTTACCAAATATGCCACAACAGGCGACGGAATCCTTACAAGCATCAAACTCATGGAAGTCATGCTTGCCAAGGAAAAGCCGATGAGCGAACTTGCTGCCCCGGTTGTATTCTATCCTCAGGTGCTTAAGAATGTCCGTGTAAAGAGCAAACCCGATGCCCAGAATGACCCTGATGTACAGGCAGCAGTCAAGAGAGTTGCTGATGAACTCGGCGATACCGGGCGTATCCTTGTCAGGGAGAGCGGAACCGAGCCGGTAATAAGAGTCATGGTGGAAGCTGATACACACGAGCTCTGTGAAAAATACGTCGATTCAGTCATCGAAGTCATAAAGGCAAAAGGTCATATTGCATAAGAAACTTAAAATTGTCTCATTACAAAAACGGCTCCGGGCAGATACCCGGAGCTGTTTTTCGTCCGTTTAGACACACATTTTTAACAGTATTTGTGAGCGATTAGCAGTTGACATTAACGAGTGCCAGTGATAGTATATGCATAGTGATTAGCACTCTATGTTGCTGAGTGCTAACAGGGAGAATGATAGGAGATCCGGGATGGAACTTGACGAGAGAAAAAAGAAGATACTTCAGGCTGTCATCAAGAACTACCTTGATACCGGCGAGCCGGTGGGCAGCAGGACGATCTCCAAGTATGGCGATTTCAACTTGAGCCCCGCGACCATAAGAAATGAGATGGCCGATCTTGAGGAAATGGGATATATTTTCCAGCCTCATACTTCCGCGGGAAGGATACCTACGGACGCAGGCTACAGACTCTATGTCGATGACATGCTGGCACAGAAGAGCGAGGAACTCAATGCAAGGTCTGAAAGCCTCGACAGGATGCAGGACATCATGGACAAGCGGGTAGACCGCATAGAGGAAGTCCTGAAGGACATGGCCAAGATGCTCGCCAACAACACCAACTATACTTCGGTGGTGAGCATGCCAAGTGCGGGCAGGAACAAGCTCAAATTTGTCCAGCTTACCCAGCTTGACGGCGGAAAGCTCCTCTGCACAGTCATTCTTGAAGGCAATATAGTCAAGAATGAGATGATCAGGGTGAGCGGCAGCCTCGATCAGGAGACATTGCTCGGGCTCAACATACTGTTCAATAATACACTGAACGGACTTACGCTCTCGCAGATCACTTTTGACATGGCGGCGGGCATGGCAAGCCAGGTACCTGAAAAGGCGGAGCTGATAACAAACATACTCAACACCATAGTAAGAGCGATAGGTTCGGAAGACGGCATAGAGATATTCACAAGCGGCACGAAGAACATTTTCAAGTATCCCGAGCTCAGCGACAAATCCAGTGCAAGCGAACTGATATCGACTCTGGAAGAGAAGAAACTGCTTGGCAACCTTCTCGTGGATGATATCGAGTCAAGCGGAAGCACGACCGGCATCCAGGTATACATAGGTCAGGAGACCGAAGTAAATGCCATGAAGGACTGCTCTGTGGTCACAGCCACATATGAATTCGAGGAAGGCGTATTTGGCAAGATAGGCATCATAGGTCCCAAGAGGATGGATTACGAGAAGGTACTGGATGTACTTAAGGATGTGACCGGAAACCTCGACGTGAAATTCAATCACACAGGTCCCGGCGAAGAATAAATGAAAGGCGGCGAAGACGATGACTGAGGAAGAGAAAACTTTACATCAGGAAACAGTTGGATCCGATGAAATGACAGAAGAGGCAACAGAAGAAACCACGGAAGAGGCAGCAGAGGAGATGCCCGAAGAGGAAGGAGCCCAGGAAGAGGCTTCCGGCAAAAAGGAAAGAAAACTCGGGTGGGCAAAGAAAGCCAAGGAAAAAGCTTCCAAGGCTGATGAAGAAAAGGAAGCACAGGCCAAGCTCCTCGCCGAGGCAAATGACAGATATACAAGGCTGTTCGCGGAATTTGACAACTACCGTAAGCGCACGGACAAGGAAAAATCAGCAATGTTCGGCATGGGGGCAAAAGATGTTCTGGAAAAGATACTCCCCATTGTGGACAGCTTTGAAAGAGGTCTGGGGCTTGTTGAGGAAGAAGACAAAAATGATCCGTTCGAAGTCGGAATGGAAAAGATATATAAGCAGTTCCTTCAGGTTCTCGAGAGCATTGGGGTAACGCAGATCGAAGCGGTCGGCCACGAATTCGATCCCAACTTCCATAACGCAGTGATGCATGTGGATGACGAGAGCGTCGGTGAGAACATCATCGTGGAGGAATTCCAAAAAGGCTACATGTACAAAGACACATTACTGAGACCGAGCATGGTCAAGGTTGCAAATTAAATAAACGTAAATAACCCAAGGAGGATAATAAAAATGAGTAAGATAATCGGTATTGATCTTGGAACAACAAATTCATGCGTAGCTGTCATGGAAGGCGGAAAGCCGGCAGTTATCGCAAACGCTGAAGGCGTGAGGACAACTCCGTCTGTAGTAGCATTTACAAAGAACGGTGAAAGGCTTGTAGGTGAGCCGGCAAAACGTCAGGCAGTAACAAACTCTGACAAGACAGTTTCTTCCATCAAGAGAGAGATGGGTTCAAACTTCAGAGTAAACATCGACGGCAAGAGCTATTCTCCTCAGGAGATATCAGCCATGATCCTGCAGAAACTGAAAGCAGATGCTGAAGCTCACATCGGCGAGAAAGTGACCGAGGCTGTCATTACTGTACCGGCATATTTCAACGATGCCCAGAGACAGGCAACAAAGGACGCAGGCAAGATCGCAGGTCTTGATGTAAAACGTATCATCAATGAGCCCACGGCTGCAGCTCTCGCATACGGACTTGACAACGAGAAAGAGCAGAAGATCATGGTATACGACCTTGGCGGCGGTACATTCGATGTATCAGTTATCGAGATCGGTGACGGCGTTATCGAAGTTCTTGCAACAGCAGGCAACAACAGACTCGGCGGAGATGACTTCGACAAGAGAGTCAGCGATTACATCATCGCACAGTTCAAGAGCATGGAAGGCATCGATCTTTCAACAGACAAGATGGCTCTCCAGAGGATCAAGGAAGCTGCAGAGAAGGCTAAGAAAGAGCTCTCAAGCTCAACAACAACAAACATCAACCTTCCGTTCATTACAGCTACAGCTGATGGTCCTAAGCATCTTGACATGGATCTCACAAGAGCAAAGTTTGATGAGCTTACACACGACCTCGTTGAGGCAACAGCAGGCCCTGTAACCCAGGCACTCAAGGATGCCGGCATAACAGCTTCCGAGCTTGGCAAGGTCCTTCTGGTAGGCGGATCAACACGTATCCCTGCAGTTCAGGCTAAGGTTAAACTCCTTACAGGGCAGGAGCCTTCACAGACTCTTAACCCTGATGAGTGCGTAGCAATCGGTGCTTCCATCCAGGCAGGCAAGCTGGCAGGCGATGCAGGCGCAGGCGATGTCCTTCTTCTTGATGTAACACCGCTTTCACTTTCAATCGAGACACTTGGCGGAGTAGCTACAAGGCTTATTGAGAGAAATACAACAATACCTACCAAGAAGAGCCAGGTATTCTCAACAGCTGCAGATAACCAGAGCGCAGTTGACATCCATGTTGTACAGGGTGAGCGTCAGTTCGCAAGAGATAACAAGACACTTGGACAGTTCCGTCTTGACGGCATTGCTCCCGCTCCCCGCGGAATCCCTCAGATCGAGGTTACATTCGATATCGATGCTAACGGTATCGTAAATGTTTCCGCTAAGGATCTCGGAACCGGCAAAGAGCAGCACATCACCATCACAGCCGGATCCAACATGTCTGATGATGAGATCAACAGGGCAGTCAAGGAAGCCGCTGAGTTTGAAGCTCAGGATAAGGCACGTAAGGAAGCAGTCGACACGAGGAACGAGGCTGACTCACTGGCAGTCCAGGTTGACAAGGCCCTTCAGGAGGCAGGCGACAAGCTCAATCCTACAGACAAGGCAGAAGTTGAGAGCGATCTTTCAACACTGAAAGCACTCCTTGGAGACGGTAATACAGAGCTCACACCTGAGCAGGTAAACAGCATCAAGTCAGCAAGGGAGAAACTCCTTAACAGCTCACAGAAGGTATTTACCAAGATGTATGAGCAGGCTCAGGCAAATGCTAACGCAGGAGCAAACAATTACTCACAGCCCGGACCTGACATGGGTGCAGGCCCTCAGGATACAGGTTCTTCTTCAGCAGATGACGACGTTGTTGACGGAGATTTCAAGGAACTGTAATATAACATGAAAGCCGGTCAAGGCATAAAGTAAAACGGATTCGTGGCGGTCCTTGAGACCGCCACGAATCTCCGCGTTTTCACAGTATAAACAAGAGGTTCAAACATGGCGGATAAGCGTGATTATTATGAGGTCCTTGGAGTCGACAGGAATGCAGACCAGGAAACCATAAAGAAAGCATACAGACAGCTGGCCAAGAAATATCATCCGGATGCAAATCCCGGAGATAAGGAAGCTGAGGCAAAGTTCAAGGAAGCATCAGAGGCATATGGTATATTGAGCGACCCCGAGAAGAAGGCACAGTATGACAGATTCGGTCATTCGGCGTTTGAGAGCGGCGGCGGTGCCAACTACTATCAGAACATGAACTTCGATGATATCTTCGGAAGCTTCAGCGACATCTTTTCAGGAATGTTCGGGGGTGGAGGCGCTACCCGCAGAAGAAACCCTACCGGTCCGCAGAATGGCCAGAATGTACTTACTTCAGTACGGCTCTCATTTGAAGAAGCAGTTTTCGGAGCGGAGAAGACCGTCGAGATCAACTTCAAGGAAACATGCGCCTCTTGTTCGGGAACCGGAGCCAAGGCAGGAACATCTCCCGAGAAATGTACAAAGTGCGGGGGTACTGGCCGCGTAA
The DNA here is from genome assembly GCA_015057955.1 of Lachnospiraceae bacterium. Lineage (GTDB taxonomy): Bacteria > Bacillota > Clostridia > Lachnospirales > Lachnospiraceae > RGIG5612. The sequence continues at coordinate 54,829 of SVDE01000004.1, forward strand.
CGATCACAAGACAGTCCCTCTTCGGAATGATGAGGGAAGAGCAGGCATGCCCTGACTGTAACGGAACCGGTCAGATAATAAAGGAGAAATGTCCTGACTGCCGTGGACTTGGCTACAAACCGACCAGAAAGAAGATATCCGTCAAGATCCCCGCAGGAATAGAAGCAGGCCAGAGAGTCCGCGTCGCCGGACAGGGTGAACCGGGCTTAAGAGGAGGCGCCAGAGGAGACCTTCTCGTTGAAGTGAACGTAATGCGTCATGATCTGTTCGAAAGGGACGGAGTAAACCTGTTCTCAGAGATGGACATATCATTTGCTGATGCAGCACTCGGCGGGGACATCAAAGTAAGGACCATAGACGGAGACGTACTGTTCCCGATCAAAGCCGGAACACAGACAGGCACTACGATCAGGCTGAAAGGCAAGGGCGTACCTTATCTCAACAATAAAGACAGAAGAGGCGACCAGTATACAAGGCTTGTGGTGGATGTGCCTAAACATCTTAATTCAAAACAGAAAGAAGCACTTAAGGCTTTCAAGGCCGCAATGGAGAAATAATGATCTGGGAAAAATATACGATCAGGACGACAACAAAGGATGCGGAGATCGTAAGCGCTCTGCTTACGGACTACGGCATCAATGATGTAGAGATAGAAAACAATGTCCAGCTGACGGATGAAGAACTTAATCAGATGTATGCTGATTTTGTCAAGGAGCTTCCTGAAGATGACGGAACATGCTTCATCAACTTTTTCCTTGAGGCGCAGGACGGTGAGACACCTGAAGACAGAAAGAACCGTCTGGAACAGATAAAAGAAGGCCTTTCCCAGGATCAGGAAATGTTCGGGCTTGATCCCATGGAGTTTTCTTCAGAGACTCTGAATTCTGAAGACTGGGAAAACAAATGGAAGGAATACTTTAAGCCTTTCACTGTTGATGATATCCTTATCAAGCCTACATGGGAGAGCATACCCGAAGGTATCAGCTGCAAATATCTGATCGAGATAGACCCGGGCATGGCATTCGGTACCGGCATGCATGAAACTACCAGGCTCTGCCTCAGGGGTATAGGAAAATACATGAAAGAAGGGGACAGTGTGCTGGACCTTGGCTGCGGAAGCGGCATTCTTTCCATTGGCGCGCTGAAAAAAGGCGCATCGCATGCTGAAGCTGTTGACATAGATCCGCAGGCCACACAGGTCGCAGCGGAGAATTTCGCATCGAACAGCATACCTGAAAGCGATTACTGCATACATACCGGAAACATACTTAAATGTGACAGCCTTAAGGAAATGTTTGCGGCAGAACCTTTTGACATTGTGCTTGCGAACATACTTGCTGACGTCATAGAGCCGCTCTCGGCAGAAGTCCACCGCTACTTAAAGAGCGGAGGCTACTTTATCTCGAGCGGCATCATAGACATGAAAGAACAGCTGATAGTTGACGCGGTGAAGGCAAATCCTGAACTTGAATTCATAGCTGTTGAAACAGACGGCGAATGGCGTAGCGTAGTCGCACGCAGAAAATAACATGTACCATTTCTTTTCATCACCCGAAAATATTGACGGAGAGACAGTCAGGATAACGGGTCCCAGTGTAAATCATATAAAAAATGTGCTTAGGATGAAGCCGGGAGATGAACTGCTGGTAAGTGACGGCGCGGGAACTGATTATACATGTACAGTGGAAAGCATGAATGATGAGGAGATCGTGTGCCGGATCACCGGTGAGGGTGAGTCGCTGTCTGAACCTTCGGTCAGATTCTACCTGTTCCAGGGGCTTCCCAAAGCGGACAAGTTTGAGCACATAATCCAGAAATCCGTTGAACTTGGAGTATATGAGATAATCCCTGTTAAGACCGCAAGGAGCATCGTAAAATACGATGACAAAAAAGCCAGGGCAAAGAATGAGCGCTGGGGCAAGATCTCCGAAAGCGCTGCAAAACAGAGCCGGCGCGGTATCGTTCCGCAGGTTAAGGACATATGCACATTTGACGAGGCTGTCAGATTCGTTTCCGATGAGAAGAATGGCATCTCAATGGGGATCATCCCCTATGAGAACTTCAAAGACATGAACGCAACAAGAGAGATCCTGAGTGAGATCCGTCCCGGAATGAGCGTTGCCATATTTGTTGGGCCTGAGGGCGGATTTGAAGAACAGGAAGTAATAAAGGCAAATGCAGCCGGCATAAGGAGCATATCCCTCGGAAACAGGATACTTAGGACAGAGACAGCTCCGCTGATGCTGCTCAGTGTCCTGACATTTGCACTGGAATAGACTATGGAATGTTATCTTGACAACAGCGCGACAACACGGGTCAGCGACCCGGTTGCGGAAATAATGATAAAAGCAATGAAGGAGGATTTCGGCAATCCTTCTTCAAAGCATATTAAGGGTGTGGAGAGCGAGCGTATGCTAAAAGACGCCAGAGAGCAGATCGCCCGCATCCTTAAAGTCAGTGAAAAAAGCATCATCTTCACTTCCGGCGGTACTGAATCCAATAACATGGCGCTGATCGGAAGTGCAATGGCAAATGCTCGCAGGGGAAAACATAT
>SVDE01000069.1 GCA_015057955.1 Lachnospiraceae bacterium
GGACGAGAGCATCATCAAAGGCACCTGTAGCCATGGCTATGGTCTTACAGGCACTTCCTATGAGCCTTCTCTCCAGATGGAAAAGATATTGTTTACAGTAGACGAACTCACGGGGCTTATCGGAGCCTGCGCTCTTATGAGGCCATCAAAGAGCTGCACCGACATGGAGCTGAAATCTTTGAAGAAGAAATTCAAGGACAAGAGATTTGCCGCCGGATGCTCAAGAGATGTCATCGTCCAGGGAGCCGAAATGCTCGGATGGGAACTGGATGACGTGCTCCAGAAGACTCTGGACGCGATGAAGGTGGTAGAACCTACCCTTTAAATAAAATGAGCCCCCATGCGCATGGTCTCAGCGTATGGGGGCTATTTTCAATTATTGTTACTTAAAGTACTGAACCGCAGCCTTGAACATCTTGATATCGTATTCGCCGGGTACATTTCTGTACAGTCCGGTTCCTATTCTCTCGCTGTGGCCCATCTTGCCGAATACACGTCCATCCGGAGAAGTTATTCCCTCGATCGCGTACATTGATCCGTTTGGATTGAAATGGACATCCATAGTAGCATTTCCTTCAAGGTCGACATACTGGGTCGCGACCTGTCCGTTCGCGATGAGCTGCTGTATCACTTCGTCGGGAGCTATGAACCTTCCTTCACCGTGTGAGATAGGCACATTGTAGATGTCTCCTACTTCTGTGAGCGCAAGCCACGGGCTCTTGTTCGAAGCTATGCGTGTGCGCACGATACGGCTCTGATGACGTGCGATAGTATTGAATGTCAGTGTCGGACAGTTGGCATCTGTGTCGATGATCTTTCCAAACGGAACAAGACCGAGCTTTATCAGGGCCTGGAATCCGTTGCATATACCACACATGAGACCGTCACGCTTTTCAAGGAGTTCGGTTACGCCTTCCTTGATCGCTGCGTTCCTGAAGAATGCGGTTATGAACTTGCCTGATCCGTCAGGCTCATCTCCGCCTGAGAATCCGCCCGGGATAAATATCATCTGGGCTGACCGGATCGCGTCCGCAAATCTTTCCACACTCTTTTGTATTCCGGAAGCTGAGAGGTTGTTGATCACTATGACCTCAGCCTCAGCGCCGGCAAATTCCACAGCCTTCGCGCTGTCAAACTCGCAGTTGGTTCCGGGGAATGCCGGAATAAGAACCTTAGGTTTTGCATTAAGGATAGCCGGTGCCTTCGGCCTGTCAGCTGATGCCTTATAGCTGATATTCTCTACTTTGTCATCCGGCGTGGGGATGTTGCAGCTGAAGATGCTCTCAAGCTTATCCTCATAAAGTCCAAGGAGAGCGCTGAGGCTTATCTCCTCACCCTTGTATGTGATGGCTCCGCTGTCAACAGTCTTACCAAGCTCTATGACTTCAAACTTGCCGTTTTCGATCGTGCAGCCGGGTACAGTCTCGACTACAAAACTTCCGTATGAATAATTGAAGATATCGTTCATGGTAAGGTCCGGATTGTATTCGAATCCGATGCCGTTTCCGAATGCCATCTTCATGACTGCTTCAGCTACACCGCCCATTCCCGGTGTGTAAATGGCTTTGGCCTTTCCTTCACGTACCAGTTTGGCTGCCGTATCAAACATTTCAAGCAGAGCTGCTGTCTCGGGGAGATTATCGCTGTTCCTTCCCGCTTTGAGCAGGAAGACGGGGTCGCCTGCTGCCTTGAACTCAGGAGATACGATGTTGCCGATCTTATCCGTTGTGACTGCAAATGATACAAGTGTCGGCGGGACATCGAGTTTTTCAAATGTTCCGCTCATCGAATCCTTGCCGCCGATAGCACCTATGCCGAGTGCCTTCTGGGCTTCAAACGCTCCGAGCAGAGCTGCGAACGGTTGTCCGAAACGCTTGGGATCCTTACCCGGTTTTGCGAAATACTCCTGGAATGTAAGATATACATCCTTAAACTCAGCGCCGGAAGCGATAAGCTTGCAGACAGATTCCACAACTGCCAGATATGCACCATGATAAGGGCTCTTTTCAGTGATGAACGGATTATAGCCGTAGCTCATGAGTGAGCAGTCGTCAGTATCCTGGGCTTTTCTGAGGGATATCTTCTGCACCATTGCCTGTACGGGAGTGAGCTGATTCTTTCCTCCGAACGGCATGAGGACTGTGCCTGCACCGATCGTAGAGTCAAACCGCTCTGAAAGGCCTCTCTTAGAGCATATGTTCAGATCAGAAGCTTCCGCCATGTAGTTTTCGATAAAGCTGCCGCTTACAGTACGGGCAAACTTTTCAGGAGCTGCAGGTTCAACGTCAACATGCTTTTCTGCTCCGTTTGAATCAAGGAACCTTCTGCTGACGTCGACTATCTTAACGCCGTTCCAGGTCATCGTAAGACGGGGATCGGCTTTTACTTTTGCTACTATGCATGCCTGAAGGTTCTCTTCTGCGGCCAGGGCAAGGAACTCATCGGCATCCTTTGCCTCAACAACTACTGCCATCCTCTCCTGGGATTCGGAGATAGCCAGTTCGGTCCCGTCAAGGCCTTCATATTTCTTGGGTACTGCATTCAGATCGATATCAAGTCCGTCAGCAAGTTCTCCGATCGCGACAGAAACGCCGCCTGCGCCGAAGTCATTGCATCTTCTTATGAGACGGCTGGCCTTCGGATTCCTGAACAGCCTCTGGAGCTTTCTCTCTTCCGGAGCATTTCCTTTCTGGACTTCTGCTCCGCATGTCTCCACCGAATGGACGTTATGGGCTTTGGAAGATCCTGTTGCTCCGCCTATGCCGTCACGTCCTGTTGAGCCGCCCAGGAAAATGACAACGTCGCCCGGTTCAGGACGCTCGCGCCTGACATTTGCCGCAGGAGCTGCTGCGATGACAGCGCCTATCTCCATACGCTTTGCAGCGTAGCCCGGATGATAGAGTTCGTCGACTATTCCCGTAGCAAGACCTATCTGATTTCCGTAAGAGGAGTATCCGTTGGCTGCTGTGGTGACTATCTTTCTCTGGGGAAGCTTTCCGGGGATGGTCTCTGATACCGGCTTCAGAGGATCCGCGGCACCTGTAACACGCATTGCGCCGTATACATATGCCCTTCCCGAAAGCGGGTCTCTTATGGCTCCGCCTATGCATGTTGCAGCACCACCGAAAGGCTCGATCTCTGTAGGATGGTTATGGGTCTCATTCTTGAACAGAAGGAGCCACGGTTCTGTTACGCCGTCGACTTCGATGTCCACCTTGACTGTGCAGGCGTTTATCTCTTCGCTCTCGTCAAGCTTGTCCATCTTGCCCTGCTGCTTCAGATATTTGACCGCGATCGTGCCGAGGTCCATGAGACAGATAGGTTTAGTGCGTCCGAGTTCTTTTCTTACACTCAGATAATCCTCAAATGCCCTCTGAAGGAGCTCATCCTCAAACTTGACATTGTCTATGATCGTGTTGAATGTTGTGTGGCGGCAGTGATCCGACCAGTAAGTATCGATCATCCTGATCTCAGTGATCGTCGGATCGCGATGCTCCTCATTCTTAAAGTATTCCTGGCAGAATTCAGCGTCGTCGGCGTCCATCGCAAGTCCGAGATCAGCTACAAACTGCTCCAGTTCTTTCCTGTTCTTCTCTCTGAATCCTGTAAGGGTTTCGACTTTCTCGGGGATGTCATACTCAACCTTGAGTGTCTCAGGCATTTCAAGACTTGCCTCACGAGCCTCCACCGGGTTTATTACATATTTCTTCAGGGTCTGGACATCGCTGTCGGAAATGTCCCCGTAAAGCACATATACCTTTGCGGAGGATATCAGAGGTCTCTCACCCTGGGAAATGATCTGTACGCACTGTGCGGCAGAGTCAGCTCTCTGGTCGAACTGTCCCGGAAGATACTCAACAGCAAAAACTTTACCGCCTTTGGCATCCATTTCCGGAGACGCGATGTCGAGCTGCGGCTCGGAAAAGACTGTATCCACGGCATATTCGAACAGCTCTTTGTCTATCCCCTCAACGTCATACCTGTTCAGTATCCTGATATCTGTCAGGGCTGTCAGACCGAGCAGGCCTCTTGCCTCTTTGAGAAGGTCTCTTGCCTCATTTGCCAGTTCTTTCTTTTTTTCAACAAATACTCTGTATACCATTATGTGTCTCCAAATTGTTATTGTTGTACAGATTTTACGGTTGTGACCAGCATTTGAGCGGCCGTTGTACAGAATTTACGGTTGTGACCAGCATTTGCGAAGCTGTTGTACAATATTTGCGGTTGTGACCATCAATTGATGGTCACAAGCGTGATTTTTGTACACAGCAAGCCTGTTCAGTGGTCACAAGCGTAAATTCTGTACAACACAGGCTTGCTCAATGGTCACAAGCGCATTTTTTGTACAATGCTGCTGGTTGCGCTGACGTATCGGCATCAAATGGTCAGACAAGAGCCTTCAATGCTCTCTGTCCGATGTCATTCCTGTAGAAGAGATTGTCACATTTCACCCTGCGTGCCTTCTCATAAGAAGCATCTATTGCCTCCTTAAGAGTCGGAGCTACAGATGTGATGCCAAGGACACGTCCGCCGTTTGTGAGGAGTTTTCCGTCCTTAAGCGATGCGCCTGCGACATAGGTGCACTCAAGCACATCTTCGGGGATCTCCATTACATGGCCTTTCTCGTAAGCCACAGGGTAACCTTTGGATGCCATGACAAGGCAGCATGCGCTCCGGTCAGAGAACTTAACTTCCATGTCACTGAGGCGTTCCTCGGTAACGGCCTGCATTACCTCGAGCAGGTCGCTCTCAAGAAGCGGAAGCACAACCTGAGTCTCGGGATCTCCAAAGCGGCAGTTGTATTCGATGACCTTAGGTCCGTCCTTCGTGATCATGAGTCCGAAGTACAGGCATCCCTTGAATGTCCGGCCTTCAGCGTTCATGGCGTTCATGGTCGGTATGAATATCTCTTCCATGCACCGGTCCGCGATAGCTTTGGTATAGTAGGGATTAGGAGCTATAGTTCCCATTCCGCCGGTGTTAAGGCCTGTATCATTGTCTCCTGCCCTCTTGTGGTCCATCGAAGATATCATCGGGACAACGCACTTGCCGTCGGTAAATGAAAGGACTGAAACTTCGGGACCCTCAAGGAACTCTTCGATGACGATGTTCTCGCCGCTGGCGCCGAACTGTTTGTCCTGCATCATCGATACTACTGCTGCCTTGGCTTCATCGCGTGTCTGGGCAATTATGACTCCCTTTCCGAGTGCAAGTCCGTCAGCCTTGACGACTGTAGGGATGGGAGCTGTCTCCAGATATTCAAGAGCCTTTTCCATGTCGCTGAAGGTCTCGTAACCTGCTGTAGGTATACCGTATTTCTTCATCAGGTTCTTGGAAAATACCTTGCTGCCCTCGATTATCGCTGCTTTGGCTTCAGGACCGAAGCAGGGGATCCCCTTTGCCTCAAGAGCATCAACGCACCCGAGTACGAGCGGATCATCCGGAGCGACTACCGCATAATCAATGCCGTTTTCAGCGGCAAATGCGGCTATCTTCTCAATGTCCTTTGCCCCGATATCCACGCACTGCGCATCAGCAGCTATGCCTCCGTTTCCGGGAAGGCAGTAGATCTGCTCAACGTTTTTGTTTTCTTTTATCTTTTTGATTATGGCATGCTCGCGTCCGCCGCTGCCAACTACCATGACTTTCATTAGTGCTGACCTCCTGGTACAGGTTTTAGTGATGGAAGAGCCTCATTCCTGTAAATGCCATTACCATGTTGTACTTGTCGCAGCATTCGATGACATCCTCGTCACGGATGGATCCGCCCGGCTCTGCAACATATCTTACGCCGCTCTTCCTGCCGCGCTCGATGCTGTCTGAGAACGGGAAGAAAGCATCTGAACCAAGAGCGACATTGTCGATCGTGTCCAGATAAGCTCTCTGCTGCTCAGCTGTGAAAGGCTCAGGTCTTTCGGTGAAATATTTCTGCCAGATACCCTCAGCGCAGACATCTTCTTCTGTCTGGTTGATGAACCCGTCTATTACGTTGTCCCTTACCGGACGGGCGATGTCATCCCTGAAAGGAAGGTTCAGAACGCGGTCGCTCTGGCGGAGGAACCATGTGTCAGCCTTGCCGCCGGCAAGCCTTGTGCAGTGTACGCGGCTCTGCTGTCCCGCGCCAACACCGATAGCCTGTCCGTCAACTGCGAAGCAGACCGAGTTGGACTGTGTGTACTTAAGTGTGATGAGCGCTACGATCAGATCACGTACTGCGCTCTCGGGGAGTTCCTTAGTCTTGGTCACGATATTGGTAAGGAGTTCCTTGTTGATCTTGAAGTTGTTCCTTCCCTGTTCAAATGTGATACCGAATACCTGCTTTGTCTCCTGAACTTCAGGAACATAATCGGGATCTATCTGAACTACATTGTAGTTTCCGTTCTTCTTGGATTTTAAGATCTCGAGAGCTTCAGGCTCATAACCCGGAGCTATGATACCGTCTGAGACTTCTCTCTTGATCATTTTTGCGGTAGTGACATCGCATACATCCGAAAGAGCTACCCAGTCTCCGAATGAGCAGAGTCTGTCAGTTCCTCTTGCCCTTGCGTACGCGCATGCAAGGGGTGAATCATCAAGGCCTTCGATGTCATCTACGAAGCAGGCTTTCTTAAGCTTCTCGGGAAGAGGGATACCGACTGCTCCTGATGTAGGGCTTACATGCTTGAATGAAGCACATGCGGGAAGGCCGGTAGCTTCCTTCAGTTCCTTGACGAGCTGCCATGAGTTAAAAGCGTCGAGGAAATTGATAAATCCGGGACGGCCGTTCAGGATCTCGATCGGAAGGTCGCTTCCGTCACGCATGTAGATCTTGGCAGGCTTCTGGTTGGGGTTGCATCCATACTTAAGTTCGAACTCTTTCATTTTGTCTCCTATCTGTTCTTGTTGATTATCTTGCTGTTTATTTCGCCTGTGGCCAGATCTGTATATCTTACGTAAAGAGAGATCTTGTTGTCTGCATCCAGGTTGTTCCATATCTTCTCGGCAAATTCATCCATGTCATCAGGGATTGCCACTCTCTCAGGCTCGCCCTGGAATGTCGGAATGGGGTTGCCGTCAGTTACATATGTGTGAATGAAATGTCCGAGGCCTGCTTTTGACGGGAAGTCAAATGTGAACCGTGCGCAGTCAGTGCCTTCAGCATCAATGCTCTTTAAGATGCTCATTTCATAGGTGAAGTCGCCGTCTGCAAATGCGATGATGCCGCTGATCCTCGGAGTGAGGTTAGGGGCGTCAGGCTCGAAGCAGCGGCTCTCAAGAGACTGTGAGAATGTCTTGCCCTGAGCCATGCCGTCATGTATGGTATCTGTCTGGTCGCCGTTGGTGACGATCAGTTTGTTGTCAAGTGTTCTTACCGCGGCGTAAATGATAAGGCTCGGGTCCTCAACCTTGGAAGCGTCGAAAGGCTCTGTATAGATAACGCCTTCCTTCTCTGTGAAAATACGGTTCCTGCTGTTTGAGCTCCTGCCCATGATGAAGTAAGCGGCGGCTGCCTTTTTGCCGTCAGCGCTCTTTCCGAGCACGATTCCTCTTCCGACATAAGGATTGCCGTTGATCAGCTCGCCTATGTCATTGATCTTGTAAATATCCATTATTCCCCTCCTATGATCTGCGCACAGATTTTTTCAGCTGCCTGCGGGAGTATTATCCACTCCGCCTGTTCCATTATCCTTCTCTGAAGAGTTTCCGGCGTATCGCCGTCTTCAACATATACCGCTTTCTGGGCTATTATCTCTCCTCCGTCAGGTATCTCGTTTACAAAATGCACTGTGGCTCCGCTCACCTTAACGCCTTTTGCAAGCGCGGCTTCATGGACCTTCAGCCCGTAGAAGCCCTCACCGCAGAATGACGGGATCAGTGCCGGATGCACATTTATGATCCGCTTCGGATAATGATCTGTAAAATGCTTGCTGAGTATGCTCATGAACCCGGCCAGGATGATCAGGTCTATGCCCCTGTCATCAAGTGCCTTGATGATGGCGTCCTCAAATGCCTCCTGGCTGCCGTACTCCTTCTTCAGGACCACGAGTGTGTCCACTCCGGCATTTGCTGCTCTCTCAAGCGCATATGCCTTGCTGTTGTTTGAGACGACCAGGTTGACCTCTCCGCTTTTTATGATGCCCGACTTCTGGGCATCCAGTATGGCCTGGAGATTAGTTCCCCCTCCTGAGACCAGTACCGCTATCTTTGCTTTCTTCTCTCCCATGTCCCGACCTCATCAGATGATTGTTATCTTGTCCTGAGAGCTGATTATCTCACCTGCGATGTACGCATCTATTCCATCCGCCCTGAAAGAAGCGATGGCTGCATCGGCTGTATCCGCAGATGTGATAACCGCCATTCCGACACCCATGTTATAGGTGTTGAACATGTCTCTTTCTGATACATTTCCTTTTTTGGCGATCATATCAAATATCGGGAGCACCTTTATGCTGTTCCTGTCGATCTTTGCACCAAGTCCGTCAGGTATGGATCTCGGGATGTTCTCATAGAATCCGCCGCCTGTTATGTGGCTTATGCCATGAACCTGCGCAGTCTCCAGAACTTTGAGCACGGGCTTTACATAGATCTTTGTCGGTGTGAGCAGGGCTTCACCGATGGTCATTCCGAGTTCATCGCTGTAAACGGTCAGGTCTGCATTTTCCACATCAAAGACCTTCCTGACAAGCGAAAATCCGTTTGAATGAACGCCTGTTGACGGGAGCGCGATAACTGCGTCTCCGGCTTTCATTGATGACTGGTCGATGATATTGCATCTGTCAACAACACCTACCGAAAAGCCTGCAAGGTCGAAGTCATCCTCTGCCATGGTTCCCGGATGCTCGGCAGTTTCACCGCCTATAAGAGCGCTTCCTGACTGGATGCAGCCCTCAGCAACACCTGAAACAAGTGTGGCAACCTTCTCCGGTATGTTTTTGCCTATTGCAATGTAGTCTAGGAAGAACAGCGGTTTTGCTCCGCAGCAGATGATGTCGTTCACACACATGGCAACGCAGTCGATGCCGACTGTGTCGAATTTGCCGAGTATCTGGGCTATCCTCTGCTTTGTCCCGACTCCGTCTGTGCCTGAAACAAATACCGGCTCTTTCATTCCTGTAAGGTCGGGTGCGAACAGTCCGCCGAATCCGCCGATACCGGTCAGCACTCCGGGTGTAAATGTCCTCTCAACGTCATTTTTCATGAGCTTTACGCCCTTGTATCCGGCTTCTATGTCAACGCCTGCTGCCGCATAGGCTTCTGATCTTGAAGTAGTTCCCATGTCAAATCCTCTCCATTATTCCCGCGTCCTTGGCAAGTACCGCGTCCGCTTCTTTCTTTCTTCTGTCATCAAGGACTGCAGCAAGCTCATAGTCGCTTACCGCAAGTATCTCTGCCGCAAGCAGCGCAGCATTCTTTGCGCCGTCGATCGCTACTGTAGCAACGGGTATGCCGCTCGGCATCTGCACGGTCGAAAGCAGTGCATCCATTCCATCCAGTTTAGCACCTGCACAGGGGATCCCGATCACGGGAAGAGTCGTATTTGCCGCTATGGCGCCTGCAAGATGAGCCGCCATTCCTGCAGCGCAGATTATGGCGCCGAATCCGTTTGTCCTTGCGTTAACTGCGAAATCCCTTGCCTGCTCAGGCGTACGGTGCGCTGAATAAACATGTACCTCAAATGGTATGTTCAGTTCCTTCAGAACATCTGTTGCTTTCTTAACTACGGGAAGATCGCTGTCACTTCCCATTATCACTCCGATCTTTTTCATGCTTTCCTTCCTTAACTCTCTCTGTTCGATGCCTTGGCTTCGCAGTATCTGCATCTGTATATTCCCTGTGCCCTGTCCCTGAGCTCAAAAACCTGCGGCAGTTCCTGCTCGGTGGTTGTGATGCATCTGGGGTTCTTGCACTTGATGACATTTACCAGTTTCTCCGGCATGTCGAACTTGCACTTCTTGATGAGCTTGCCGTCCTTTATGAAATTGACGGTCGCCTCGGGATCTATGAAACCGATGATGTCATAATCAACATCTATGTGGGCATCGATCTTGATGATGTCTTTCTTGCCCCTCTTCCTGCTCACAACATTCTGAATGATGGCGACGGGAACATTCAGATCCGCAAGACCAAGCAGATTGTAGAGTTTCATTCCCTGTCCGGCCGAAATATGGTCAATTACCAGTCCGTTCTCGATCGAATCTATGTTCATAAAGTCCCTGCCTCCTTCAGTAGTTTAAGGATGAGCGCCATCCTCATGTATTTGCCGTTGAGCGTCTGCTTGAAGTAGCAGGCTCTCGGATCGTCATCAACTGCAACGCTGATCTCGTTTACACGCGGCAGCGGATGCATGATGATCATGTCCTTCTTTGCGGCTTCAAGTTTTCTGGTGTCAAGGATGTATGTATCGCGCAGTCTCAGGTAGTCCTCTTCGTTGAAGAATCTCTCCTGCTGTACTCTGGTCATGTAAAGCACATCAAGATCCGGCATTACTTCTTCAAGGCTTGTTGTCTGCACGTAAGGGATCTTCCTTGCCTGCAGCACGTCCTTCTTGACGTAGCTGGGTAGCTTGAGTTCTTCCGGTGAGATGAGCACGAACTTAACATTGTCGTATCTTACCATCGCGTTTATGAGTGAATGAACAGTACGGCCGAACTTAAGGTCGCCGCAAAGACCGATTGTCAGTCCCTCGAATGCGCCCTTTTCCCTCCTGATCGTCAGAAGATCGGCCATGGTCTGGGTAGGATGGCAGTGACCGCCGTCACCTGCGTTGATAACAGGGATAGTGGCGTTGTTTGCGGCTACGAGCGCCGCGCCTTCCTTGGGATGTCTCATTGCAATGATATCCGCGTAGTTGCTGACAACCTTTACGGTATCGGCCACACTCTCTCCCTTTGAAGCGGATGAACTTGCAGCGCTGGATACGGAAATGACATTTCCTCCCAGTTCATACATAGCCGCCTCAAAGCTGAGCCTTGTTCTCGTTGACGGTTCAAAGAAGAGCGTTGCAAGCTTTTTCCTGCGGCATGCGTCCGCATACTTGTCCGGATCAGCTATGATGTCCAGTGCAGTTGCAAGGAGCTCTTCTATCTCCTCTGTTGAGAAATCAATTATGTCTATCGCGCTTCTCATCATTTTCCTCCTGTGATCCAGCTTTCATCTGAAGGGTTGTTTCTGAATGCTATCAGCCTGTTAATGTCTTCAGCTGCGATATAGTCTTTTTCCGCCGCAACCCGTGCTATCGTGTCAAAATCAGTGAGCGAGATGTTCTTAACATCAGCGGCAGCTAGTCTTTCTGTGCTCTTTTTCATGCCGTATGTGAAAATAGAGACTATGCCGAGCACGACTCCGCCTGCCTCACGAAGGGCATCAACTACTTCTATAACTGAACCGCCGGTTGAGATCAGGTCTTCAACAACTACAACCTTCTGGCCGGGTTCAAGTTTTCCTTCTATGCGGTTCTGTCTTCCATGGTCCTTTGCGCCTGAACGCACATAACCCATGGGCATCTTCAGTATGTCCGCAGTGATCGCGGCATGCGCGATGCCTGCAGTAGATGTTCCCATGAGGACTTCCGCTTCCGGGTAATTCTCACGGATCAGAGATGCCAGTCCGTTCTCCACATGGTCTCTGACCTCAGGTGCCGTGAGTATGAGCCTGTTGTCACAGTATACGGGGCTTTTAATACCGCTTGCCCATGTGAACGGCTCATCCGGTCTGAAAAATACCGCCCTTATCGAAAGCAGGTCTTCAGCTATCTGTCTTTTAAGATCCATCCTTTTTCCTCCAAATGTATCACTCAGTAAATTCTTTTAATGCTCTTTCATATGCTGCTGCAGGGTCATCTGCCTGCGTGATCGGACGTCCCATGACTATGTAGTCAGATCCTTCGATCTTGGCCTGGGCAGGAGTCATGACTCTCTTCTGGTCTCCTACTTCTCCATCGGCAAATCTTACGCCGGGTGTGACAGTATAAAACCCTGCCCCGCACACTTCGTGCACTTTTTTTGCCTCAAGCGGTGAACAAACGACTCCGTCCAGACCTGCTTTTGCAGCATTCCTTGCGTAGTGGATGACTACATCAGCGATGTCCTCATTGATCAGCAGGTCCCTTGTCATTGTCTCCTGGTCGGTTGAGGTGAGCTGGGTAACCGCAAGCAGTATGGGTCTGCTCCCGTCAGCCCTGGTCAGTCCTTCAAGCGCGGCTTCCATCATGGGTATTGTGCCTGCCGCATGAAGGTTCACCATGTCCACGTCCAGCTCGGAGAGCACACGCATTGCTTTTTTAACGGTGTTCGGTATGTCATGAAGTTTAAGATCCAGAAAGATCTTATGTCCTCTTTTCTTGATCTCTTTCACGATCGCAGGACCTTCTGCATAAAAAAGTTCCATGCCGATCTTTACAAACGGCTTTTTTGTGTCAAACCTGTCAAGAAATGCGTAGGTCTGCTCTGCTGAAGCGAAATCACATGCTACTATTACGTCTTTTCCCATCTTTTCTCCTGTCATTTACCTGCAATGCCGATAATGTCGGCAAGCTTATTTATCCTGTATTTATCCATTGCCGCCGGAAGGGCTTCTATGATGTCCCTGCAGGCATACGGGTCAGTAAGGTTCGCTGCGCCTACCTCAACAGCGCTTGCGCCGGCCATCATCATCTCGATGACATCTTCCGCGCTTGAGATGCCGCCCATACCGATAACGGGGATTGAAACTGCGTTCGCCACCTGATAGACCATCCTTAAGGCAACAGGGAATACCGCAGGACCTGAAAGCCCTCCGGTAGTGTTCTTGAGCAAAGGCTTTCCTGTCTTTAAATTTATCCTCATTCCGAGCAGCGTGTTTATCAGGCTCAGACCATCCGCGCCTGCATCTTCGCACGCCTTTGCAATGCTGACTATGTCTGTCACGTTGGGTGACAGCTTGATGATCACCGGTTTTGCGGCCACTTCCTTTACAGCCTTTACCACTGACGCCGCGGCTTTGGCATCGGTTCCGAAAGCCATTCCTCCGCCATGGACATTCGGACAGCTGATGTTGACCTCAAGCCATCCGACCTGTTCCTGTTTATCAAGCTTTTCACATACCTCGACGTACTCGTCGAGTGAGAAGCCGCTCACATTTGCCATTACCGGCTTATGGAAGCATTTTGCCAGTTTAGGAAGCTCCTCTGCTATCACTGCGTCAACTCCGGGATTCTGAAGCCCGACAGCGTTCAGCATGCCGCCTGAGCACTCTGCAATCCTCGGGGTGGGGTTTCCGAACCTCTTCTCTCTTGTCGTTCCCTTGAACGAAAAAGTACCGAGGCAGTTTATGTCATAGATCTCAGCAAACTCATATCCAAACCCGAATGTTCCTGAAGCGGGGATGACCGGGTTGTCAAGTTTGATCCCGCACAGGTTAACGCTCAGTCTTCCCACAGTATCTCCTCCTTTTTCATGACCGGTCCGTCCTTGCATATGCGTTTATATCCGGTGATCGTTTTGCATGTGCATC
>SVDE01000070.1 GCA_015057955.1 Lachnospiraceae bacterium
CTCCTAAGGTGTGCGCACAGGGAGCATCCGCCTACCGTTATCATCCGGGATATCTCTGTCTTAATGACATGATATTCCACTCCTTTGCTTTCACAAAATCTTCTGATGGTTTCAGTATCAAATCCGTCATATCCAAGATCCACGGTCAGTGCGGCGATCTCAAACTTTAAGGGATAATACTCCTTAAGTGAGGCGAGCGCGCATAGAAGCCCAAGCGAGTCCTTTCCGCCCGAAACACCGACAGCTATCCTGCTGCCTTCACTTATCATGTCATATTTCTGCAGCGCCTGTCTGACAAGGCTGCTCAGTTTTTGCAAAGACCGGTCAGGCGCTCCTGGCGCCGGACCGGTCCTGTCAGTTGTCATCATTTTTTCAATTCTTCAAACTTTGCTCTCATGGTGGGGTTGTCTTTAGTCAGTTTGTTCACAGAGACTTCCTCAACCTTGTTATTTGCTATCCTTAGCTGATTGTCGGAACCCTGAAGTTCCTTTTTCACTTTTTCAAGGTGCTGGATCGTCTTGTCTATCTCATCTATCGCTTTTTCAAAGTGATCATGTGCTATGCGGTAGTTGCGTCCGAAATCATCCTTGAACTGCAGAAGGCTGCTCTCGAAATTTGAGATATCTATGTTCTGGTTCCTCACCACAGCCAGTTCATTCTTATAGCTGAGTGCGTTCAGCGCTGCGTTCCTGAGTACTGTTATTATCGGGATGAAGCACTGCGGCCTTACGACATACATTTTCTCATACCTGTATGAGACATCGACTATCCCGGCATTGTAAAGCTCACTGTCCGCTTCAAGGAGCGATACAAGCACTGCGTACTCGCAGTTCTTCTCTTTTCTGTCCTTGTCGAGTTCCTTAAAGAAATCTTCGTTCTTGTGCTTTGTAGCAGTCTCGTCCATCTCGTTCTTCATCTCAAACATGATGGAAATGATCTCGGTCCCATTCTCATCGCTCTCGCGGTAAATATAGTCTCCTTTGCTGCCGCTCCTTGCGTCATTATCCTTTTCAAAGTAGGCATTCCTGAATGCCGTTGCCCTGAGCTGGTTGAACTGTATCTCGCAGTGCTGCTCAAGAGTCTCTCCGACCATCTTTGTGGACATCCTGGTCTTAAGGTCTTTATAAAAATCTATCTGGGCGTCCTTCTCACTTATGATCGTCCTGGTTCTCTCTTTTTCATTCTGAAGAGTAAGCTCAAGCTCCTGTTTTTCCTTAAGCATCTGAGCCTCGGCCGCACGTCTTTCCTCTGCAGCTTTATTAACTGCTTTAAGGACCTCGAGTTCAGTCTTCCCGTCATTCATCTCTATGACGTTCTTAAGCTGCAGATTTTCTGCTTCTGCCTTCTTCAGCTTTTCTTCCAGTTCCCTGATCGTTTCACCTGCTTTTTCCTGTTCCTTAAGGATTATGCCGGTCTCAGCAGCCTCCATCTCAAGCCTGTGCTTTTCTTTAAGGTGTTCTTCCAGTTCAGATACCCTATTGTTCAGGTCCCTGTTGAATTCACTGTCTCTTATCTGCTTTATGATCGACGCAAGTTCTGTGTCATCGACCGTAAATGCCTGTCCGCAATGAGGACATCTGAGCTCTGCCATTTTTCTCTCCTTTTATCTGAATCTCACGCAGACCGCCGGGCGCAGAACAGTAGCCGTATCTCCTGTGGGAACTCCCGCATAGTACATCTTTCCTTCAGAGTCAGTGCACGCTGCGCGGTCATTGCCGCTTCCGGGTGTACGCAGCCACCCCCAGCTTCCGTTGTAATCCGCATCATATCCGCCGCCGTTTGCCAGCGCAAATGCGGTTGGAACGCATTTTCTCTGGTTCATCTGGAAATAGATATATGCCTGGTTTGTACTAAGCAGAAATACCTTGTCCTCAACATCATAGCCGGGGTCTGAACCGTAGTCAGGATTCGGCTCGGCAGGTACATATGTCATCTGTATGGTATTTCTCTCATCCGCATCAAAGGCTGTATTGTAGAATGTATCGTTCAGCCAGTTCCTGAGAGAACAATACTCCCATGTGACCGCTCCGCCGCCGGCATTAAAAGGCTGGCAGTCCAGTGCATACAGGCTGACCATCAGGGCCTTGTTCCCGTCTACCTTGAGCACTACCCACTCAATGGGCTCTGCCCCGTTCGAAGTGTTGTTGTCCTGTTCGTAAGATCCGAATGTCACGACGGCGCCTTCTGTAACTTCCCCGGATACCATGTTGATGAATCTGTCAACAAAAGGAGTTTCTGTCTCTTCCTCTGTTGTCTCTTCAGTTGTTGTCTCCTCAGTTGTTGTTTCCTCTGCAGTCGTCTGAGGCTCGGTCGTCACCTGCTCAGTTGCAGGCGGCTGTGTCGTCTCGGGTTCAGTTGTCGTGGTCTCAGGCATGGTCCAGCCCTCAATCGATGCGGCAGCTTCAGCTGTTCTCGAGTACACAACTCCGAATATCGAACCCGGTTTGGACAGAGAGAGTTCGTCGCCTTCAAATGTGTAATCCATGACCCTGTCTTCTCCGTCCAGCTGCATGGATATGGACTTTCCGTCAGCAGTATAATATCCATACAGTGTCTGTCCGTTTTCAGTAACGGAAACTGTACCGTCCTGCGCGAACACATAAGTCACGCCGCCGGCCTCAAATGTCCCGGCGATGTCTGTGCTCTGCCCGCCGCCACCGCATGCTGAAAGAGCTGATGCGATCAGCGCCGAAACGATCATAACTACTATTACCAGACGAACTTTTTTCATTTCTTTAACTCCAAGATCAATCTATATTTTCAAAAAAAATGTCATTGACAGGCGTGTCTATGCCATGCTTGTCGCCAAGTGCGCATATCGTGCCTGAAAACAGGGCTTTTTCAGTCTTTCTTCCGGCTTTGGCATCCTGCCGCATCGACGGTTCACCTTCCGGTGTCAGGCCGTCCACGACTGCTGTCCACTTAAGTACATCTTTTTCAGACAGGTCTATGCCTTCCGCATTTGCCACTCTGACGGTCTCCCGCATGGCTTCCTGCATCATCTCACGGGGTTTGCCCTCGGCCTGGATCGTCGCGTATGTGCCCTTGAAATATGTTACTGCCTGATTGACTCCGACGTTGCACATGAGCTTTTCCCACATGCCGCGCATTATGTCATCCGGCAGCACATAAGGGAAGCCTGCCCTGTCCAGAAATTCGGTAACCTTCTTCAGATTTGCCATACGTATGTCAGTCTTTTCCCTGACGCCGAGTGCCCATTCTCCCATGAAGTCGCATTCTGCTGCATTTCCGTATTTGCCGGCAGCCATCTTCTGCGCCGTGCAGTATATGATCCGGTCATATCCGAAACGCTCTCCGAGATCATCCTCGCTCACTATGCCGTTAAGCACGGAAATGATAAGGGTATCATCTCCCACCAGATGGGCGTTCTCCTCGATCGCCTCTTTCAGGCTGCCGTACTTGACCGCAAATACCATGAGCTGCGAGGGAGTTCTCTCTTCTTCAGAGATGCAGAAATTCAGGTCGCATTTCCTGTTGTTGAATGTGACGCCTTCTCTTCTGTACCTGAGTGTGCGCTCCCTCCCCGCGAGTACGCGGACATTTTCCTTCCCGATGCTGCGAGTAAAGAAATCCGCATACATCGTTCCGAGTGCTCCGAGTCCGATTATGTCAATTCTTTCTATCATCATATCTCCAAAGAAAACATAAGTCCTGTAATTATATCATCATTACTTGTCTGTTACCACCCTGATCCACTTGTCATACTGCCTGACTCTGATAAAGGCGGGTATGCATTTGATCAGCTGCTCGCTCTGGATTATCATCACAACCCATATTACATCCAGATGCCAGACAAATACAGCGAGGAATGCGAGAGGCATGACTATGAGCCACATGGCGCCGATATTGACAAATGAGGTGAATTTGGCATCTCCTCCTGCTCTTATGACGCCAAAGAGCACCGGCACTTCATAAGCCATTCCGACCATTACAAAGCACATGATCAGGAGCATCTGCCCTGTCAGCTTTTCCGCTTCGGGAGTCAGTTTATAAAAGGCCAACACGGGACCTCTTACTGCAAAAAGCATGGCGCCCAGGATAATGCCTATCCCAAGTGCGAGCAGTTCCACTGTCCTTGCGCCGCTCCTTGCCTTCACGAAGTCTCTGGCTCCGACAGTTTTTCCTATGATGACTGCCGATGCCGAGCTCATGGCCTGGGCGATCACCTTAAACAGCTGGTAAAAAGTGCTGGTCACGGAATTAGCGGCTATCGCGTCTGCAGACAACTGTCCGATCAGCGCCGTCTGGACAGGAGTAGCTATTGCCCACCCCATTCCGGCGGGTACCACTGTAAGGGCCATCTTCGCAAATGAGGCTCCCAGGGCTTTATCCCATTTTAAGATCCCGGACCTGAAGAAATGCAGCTTTTTATCTATGGCCGCAACGTAGAATACAAGTACGGCAA
This sequence comes from Lachnospiraceae bacterium, assembly GCA_015057955.1. Classification (GTDB taxonomy): domain Bacteria; phylum Bacillota; class Clostridia; order Lachnospirales; family Lachnospiraceae; genus RGIG5612. Next base: position 4,427 of record SVDE01000070.1, read on the forward strand.
CTTCCGCGCACCGCGCGATAAGTGTTGCAAGAGCGGCTCCTGACACTCCCATTTCCGGCAATCCCCAGGATCCGAATATGAATAGATAATTAAAGAAAACGTTTATGACCAGAGATATGATGGACATGTAGAACGCAATGGCTACTGTCTCCACATTTCTGAGCATATCCATCAGCATGTATGAGATGCTGTATGGTATGAATGTCCATTTGAGTATGGCAAGGTATTCCACACCCTTTTGTGCTATGACCGCATCAGATGTAAATATTGAAACCAGCTGGCCGGGAATGAATGTGGCAAGCAAAAAGAAGATCAGGCCTATGCATAGATCCACTTTCAGGAGTATGGCACCGAGGCCGTTGATCTTATCAGTACGTTTCTGTCCCCAGTACTGGGCAGCCAGCACGGAGAACGATGCCCCGAGATTTCCGAACAGGGAATTGAGGATGAAGAAGATCTGACTTACACATGCAACGCCGGACAGTTCACTCTGACCGTAAGAACCCAGCATCATGTTGTCGGCCATGTTTACACTGTAATTCAGGAAGTTCTGGAGAGCGACAGTCAGCATGATGCGGAAAAGAGACTTGAAAAAAGCCTTGTCTTTGACAAAATATGGTTCTTTGAGTCTTTCCGTCATGCCTTTTCTCCTGCCGATGATATGTAGATTATAATTTAAATCGGGCATAAAAAAAAGCAATTTAAAAGCCCGTCCGGTTTCTTTACACCTGACGGGCTTTCAGAATGTGTCTGTCTGAAGTTTCACTTTATAACCTCCTTTCTTCTTTTTTACAGAAAATCATCCGTTTGGAAAGTGCGTGTTTACTTTGTTCAATGATATTGATCTTTTCTCTCGCTTCTTTCTTCTTTTTCCTTTCTTTTCCTTCAGGATCATTTCCTGTTCTTATGGCTAGATTTTACAAAAAAACACCTTGTGTGTCAAGGTGTTTTGGTAAATTTGTTTAAATTTTTATGGAATTTGCCTCAATACCAGGTCATCCGTATATTCAAGAGTTATATCATCTTCAACCTTTAACTTAACGATCCCGCAGTTGACCAGATAATACTCATGCACAGAGTTGAGTGTCTTGCCTCTAAGAGCGGCTACGATGCACCGGATCAGGGTGTCTGACGCGAATATGGCTGTAACGGCATTCTCACCGGCATACCTGCGGATGGCAGCTATTGCCTTTTCGGTCCTCTCACCAAGATCGTCTCCCTTGACGATCTGTATCAGGCGTTCGGGATCTGTGCAGAAGAGATACCATTTTTCTTTATCTTCCATCGACTGCAGTTCCATTGTGCCGAATCTGATCTCATCAAATGTAGGATCCTTGGTGACTTCCATATCCGGATACGCTATGCGTGCGGTCTCATTTGCCCTTTTAAGAGTGGATGATATCACTCTGCCCGGAGCCGGATCGATCCTCGAAGGAACGGTCAGTGCCTGCTCTCTTCCCTTGTCTGAAAGCGGAAGGTCTCCGCCCCATATCCTTAACCTGTTTGCTTCAGACTGTCCGTGTCTGATCAGATATACAATTCCCATTTAAAACACCGTTTCGTAATCGTAATATTCCATTCCCGCAATGGGCGGCTCGCCCGTTTTAGCCTGGATCAGCTGCGACAGGGTAACAAGCTGGTAACCCTCCTCCAAAAGCCTGGGAACAAGGACTTCTACAGCTTCCGCTGTGGAATAATAAATGTTGTGCATAAGGGCGATACCGCCGTCATATGCATAGTTTTCAACCAGATAGATGACCGAATCGGCTTCCCTTATCTCCCAGTCTCTTGAATCGACCGACCAGTTGTAGATAGGCATGTCTTCAGCCGCACATACTGACTTGATCAGATCCGTTGTCATGCCGCCCGGTGACCTGAAGGCGGTCGGCCTGACCCCACAGGCTTCCTCTATCGCATCGTCAGCATCGATGATATCCGCTTCTGTCACCTCTTCTCCGTAATGCTCATGGTCATATGTATGGCAGCCTATCTCATGTCCGCCGGCTACTATGCGCTTCATGACATCCGGTTCCATTTCCGCCCTGTCACCAAGCTGGAAGAATGTGGCGTAGCATCCGTATCTTTCAAATACATCAAGGATCTGGTTTGTTATGTCCGCACCGATGTCCGGACCGTCATCAAATGTAAGCGCTATCATCGGCGCGTTGACATCTATTCCGTCCATGGCTATCGAGCGCCAGACTTTTGCATTTACTGTCTGCGCAGGGTCCGATAAATACTGTCCCTCATATCCTTTTTCCGTTATGTCAGCAAATGACTGCACCTGGAAATAATAATTTGTGTTGCTGGAAAGCCCTGTCAGGGTATATGCAAAACTTCCGGCACTTCCTGCTTCAGCTGAAGATATGCTGGTCTTTTGAGCTCCGGACATGTTTTCATTTTCAGAATATAAGACGTTAAATCCCGTTGCTGCATCAGAAGCTTTCCATGTAAGGTTTACCGAATCAGCGGATACTGTCTTTGCCGCAACATCTGTAGGAGTCTTCGGAGCTGTATAACCGCTGATGACCTTGCCTTTGCTCCTGCTGTTTCCTTTCACGGAAACGACTTTATATGTATTCAGGGTGACTTCACTCCCGCCGTCAACGGAAGCGCTCATGGCTCCCTGGTCTGTCTCACCCGCAAGTTCGTATTCATCCTTGGTCCCGGGGATCAGCTTATAGATCTCATAACTGTACTTGTCATTGCCGCTCCATGTGAGTATCTGGGTGGTACCGGAAGCTGTGATCTCGAGATCCTTTACATTCTTTACACCGGCAAGCGACGTTATCAATATGATCGCGCCAATGATAATGGCAGCCAGCACTGCCACTGCCGCGATCCTTCTGATGATCACTTTTCTGCGTCTTATTGCTTTTCTTCTCTTTGCTTCAGCTGCCGAGATTCGTCTTCTGCCTGAAGTATGTGAGCTGTTTCTGTTCTGTGCCGCGCTCACTTGGCGGTTTGAGCTTCCTGTGTCCGTTGCGTTTTCCCCCGTTATAATACTGAAAAAGCAGCATGGACTCTGTTTGAATCCATACTGCTATTTATATCACAATACCGGCGTAAATTGGAATAATTATAATTCAAATCGTTCAATATCCGCATGCGGATTGACAGATGCCAGTCCTATCCAGCTTATCCTGCCTGAAAACGGGGCGAAGTTTTCCTGCATTGCTTCAAACGCCAGTCGCATCTGCTGCCTGTCAAGCGTCTTTCCGAGCGTCACATGCGGAAGCCAGGATCCGGGCATGTAATATCTGCTTGCCGAAACATCTTCAAGGTCCTCAAAACAGGTGTATGCCTTTTCTGACAGTTCACGCAGATGATCATCAAGCACAGGTGCGGCATAGATGACATACGGGAAGAGCTGGCCTACTGTAACAAAGTTCACGCTGCAGCCCTCTATCTTCCCTTTTAGTTTTTCAAACGACGGGATCAGTTCACTTGACGACCTGGCTTCCAGCGCCAATATCGTCATGTGCGGCGGAACATGGTTATCCGTCATGAAATGATTCCCGCTCACCGCTGATATCCTGTCGATGTGTTTCTGAAGTATTCTGTTCGTTTTTTCGTCAAAGTAGACCGAGACCAGATACATTTTATTCATGCCTCAGAGCGTCTATCGGATTGAGCCTGGATGCCTTGAATGCCGGAACTATTCCGAAAATGATACCTATGACCATCGAGAATATCACCGCTATCAGACATGCCGGCACGCTTATTGAAACAGGTGTTCCCATGACACGGGACATCATGTACGCAAGTCCTATGCCGACGGCGACTCCGATGACTCCGCCGAGGGAAGTCAGGACTGCCGCTTCAGTAAGGAACTGGAACCTGATTCTTCCCGCCCTTGCGCCTATTGCCTTCTTAAGTCCTATCTCTCTTGTTCTCTCGGTAACAGAGACGAGCATTATGTTCATTACGCCTATGCCTCCGACAAGCAGTGATATGGCTGCTATCCAGATCAGCTGGGTATTTGCTGTCTCTGAGAGCTGCTGAAGGGCTGCTGCCTGTTCAAGCAGATCTTCTGACTGGTATTTCAGGTCATCATTTTTCACGAATGTCTTGTTCATGTACTCGGACACGTTGTTGCCCGCCTTTGTCATGTCATCCGTGCCTGTTGCCTTGACAGCTACATTTACGGGCTCGTCATATCTGTAGACTATGTCCCAGTCCTCGATCGGGATAAAGATCGAGCCCGATGTTGTATTTGCATACATGTAATAGTCCTGAACACTGTTGATGACCGGTTCATTTACTACTGACGGCGCGCATACGGCAATAACCGTGAAAGGTTCTCCCTTGATCTCGATCGTCTGGCCGACCGCGTCAGCTCCGCCGAACAGGCTTCCTGCCGTCTTGCTGTCAACTATGACGACTTTTCGCCTGAGCGTGTGGTCTTCCTTCACGAAACCTCTTCCAAAGATGATGTTGTAGCTGTTCACGCTGAAATAGTGATCATCAACTCCGTAGACATTGCCGTTGTACTGTGTGCTCAGATAGAACACATTTTCAGCCCATGTGCGGCGGCGGTAAAGTGAAGTTTCCTCAACTTTATCAAGTTCGTCCATGGCTGCCCTGGAATCCTCATCCGCAGGGATTATTCCATCCGGAAGCTGCGAATAAGCAAAATCCGCTTCGTATCCGTTCTGCATAAGTTTCACATTTACAACGTTAGTGCCTGAACCGACGAGGTTCTCTTTTATCTGCTGATTAGTTCCGTTGATCGTTGAAACTATCGTTATGATCGCCGCAATTCCTATTATTATTCCGAGCATTGTCAGGAAGGACCTGAGTTTATGGTTCCATATGCCCTGAAATGCAAGCAGTATGTTCTCTCCCATTTCCTTCCTCCTTACAATCCGTTATAGAGGCTGGCTGCTTCAGCCTCCTGCGTCTTTGCGCCTTCAGTGACATCCTTCCCGTAAGGGAACGCAATACGGTCGTCCATGTCAAGTCCGGCACGGATCTCAGTGTAGCTGCCCCAAAGATCCTTTCCTGTCTGGATAAATCTCTTTTCCAGCAGTCCGTCTCCGCCTCTGACATATACATATGACTGACCGTTCTCCTGACGGATCATCATGTTCTGGAGATACCATGCGTCAGGGTTCGTTGCTGCCTTTGCATATGAAACCTCTACATAATCTTCCTCCTTGAGGTTGTATTCCCCGTCAACAGAAATGATCAACGGATACCATGACACATTGTTATTGTCCGCACTCGAATAATAGTTAGTCTGTACAGGTTCGTTTCCTATCTCACTGATCACGCCCTCACATGAGACTCCCGTCGACCACGAATTAACAGTCACTGTCTGACCGACGTTTACCGTTGCAAGGTCAAGTTCGCTTACAGTGGCATTTATCAGGTAGCCGCCTCCTGCAGACACAATGAGCGAAGGCTGGCTGTTGGCATTTGCGATCTCCGGATACTCCATGAACGTGACAACGCCGTCGATCTCAGCAAGAACTGCGCCGTTGTCAAATTCTTTTTGTTTGCGTTTTAATTCGACATCGGCCATCCTGATCTCGATATCCAGTTCACCGATGCGTTTTTCTTTTTCATTCTGCATCCTCAGGAGTTCATCCCTGGGATATGAGTTTGACATGAGGTAGCTGAGGTATTCCATCTGGTTCTCAAGCGCTCTTAATGTGTCATTGTCGATGACTTCCTCGCCGCTCTCTTCCTCGCCTCCGCCTTGTCTTTGCAGTTCAGCTGCCTTGAAGAATCTCAGTCTTACCGTATCTGTCTTTGTAAGGCGGACGCCATTGTAGTCTGTGTACTCTGTTCCCCTTACGGTTACGAACACAACATAGATGTCATCCAGACCGCTTTCCGCGAACAGACTGTCAATGTCTCCGGTATCATCCGCATTTACATACCTTGGATTGCTCTCGGTCCATCCTCCGAGCGGCAGTTCGGGATAAGGCGGCTTAGGTCTGCTGGCGGCAGCATCTGCCCTTCTTGACGCCTCTGCTTCATACTCAGCTTCGTACTGCCTGGCAACATAATCGTACTCCGACTGTAGGGCTTCAAGAGATACCGCGCTGTATAGAGCCTGAAGCTCCTTCTGTGTCGTGTCGAGCTCCAGTTTTTTCTTTTCAAGATTTATCTCGGCCTTTTTGAGGTCAATCTCACTCATCGTGGAATCATATTTGAAAAGCGGTTCGCCGGCCTTGACTTCCTGGCCCACTTTCACATAGATCTCGGTAATGGTCTGGGTGTCAGACACATATATCTTCTGCATGTTTTCAGTTGTCACCGATCCGTATGACTGGCTCATGTCGCCATAATATCCGGTCATGCAGACATCGGATACAGCATAAACATTTACAGGCTTTTTGTTCGCGTTCCGGATCAGAGTCATTACTCCCCAGATCGCAGCTGCGAGTACTGCAATGCTGAGAATAACGATGATGAGCCTTTTTACTCCCTTACTCATCCCGATCACCTCCCGGCACTGCATTTCTGGATGCCTGGTAAGGTTCATCAGTCAGGATACCGTCATAGATATATTTTATGTTCGAGGCATATGAGGCGATGTTGCTGTCATGGGTTATCATGATGATGGTAGAGCCTTTGTCATGAAGCCCTTTGAACAGCTCCATAACCTGAGCTCCGTTTTCGGAATCAAGCGCTCCGGTAGGCTCATCGGCCAGCAGTATGTCGGGCCTGCTGATTATCGCCCTTGCGATAGCTACCCTCTGGCACTGTCCACCCGAAAGCTGGTCAGGTCTGTAATCCACTCTTTCTTCAAGTCCGACTGTCTTTAATGCCTCTAATGCTCTTTCTCTTCTCTCCTTTTTGCGCACTCCGCCGTAAAGAAGAGGCAGTGCAACGTTCTCAAGGGCTGACAGACCGGGCAGGAGATTGAAGCTCTGGAAAATGAATCCGATCCTCCTGTTACGTATGTCAGCCAGGTCTCTGGCGCTGCATTTCATTATGTCGTTTCCCGCAAATATGTATTGTCCGCTTGTCGGCGTATCAAGGCATCCGATCAGGTTCATGAGAGTGGTCTTTCCGCTTCCGGAAGGACCCATGATAGCCAGATACTCACCCTCATCCACCTCGAGGTTTACGTTTTTCAGGACGTGGGTGATGTTCCTGCCCAGATCGTAGTCTTTACATATGTCATGCATTTCCAGGATCATCAGTTGCCCCCGCCATTTGTTTCTTCTGCTGTTACAGGTTCCTCGGGCACGTAATTGCGGTAGTCCACGCACTCCATGCCTTCATGCGTTTTCTCGTCAGGGAAGGCTATCTTGTCTTCAAGGGTAAGGCCTTCTGTTATTATGTAGGAATCCATGTTCATGTCTTCCCCTTCAGGAGCTCCGAGAGTAACGCTCCTCTTTTCAAGCTTCCCGTCTTTGTCTTCGGCCCATACATACGGTGCGCTGTCAATGTCACATATGTACCATGCCGGCAGGCGCCAGGTCCCATCTGTGTCGTCACCGGTGAACGGCTCAACATAAACATGCTGTCCCAGCATCATTCCTTCGCTGTTGTCAGGTTCAACATAGAAAGGATATTTGCTGGATACGGCGGTCCCGTCACCGCTGTCCATCATGCCGTAATTCTCCTGAGTTGACTGGGGATTATCCATGTCTATCTTTGAGAGAGTCCCCGTCCATGTACGTCCGTCAATCCTCGAACGGATCAGGACTTCCATTCCGGGAGTCAGCGAATAGATATTGTTCTCGTTTACGCTGCCTCTGATGAGCAGGTCATTTGTCTGGACTATCGTAAGTATCGGAAGAGTGTTGCCCATGTTGTCCGTCTTTGTGCCGTCCGTTATCGTTCCGATCCTTCCTGAAGACGGGGCCTTAACGACAGCATTTTCAAGAGAGCGCTCGAGGCTCTCTATCTCTTTCTGTTTTACGGCGCTGTTGAAATCAGCCTCAAGGATCTCCGTATCTTTGGAGTTTATCTCAAGCGTATACTGGAGCTGCTGTTCTTCGGGAGCCTCGGCCTTTTCCTCTTCCAGCTTTTCCTTCTCCTTCTGCATGTTTACGATGTCATTCTGCAGCTTTTCAAGTTCGAGTTTTGCCTTTTCCAGGTCAAGAGTGAGCTGGTCTGTATCGTAAGTAAACAGGGCATCATCTTCTTTGACTTCGTCGCCTTCCTCCACATAGAACTCGCCGAGCTTTGTCTCACCGTTCTTCATGATCTTTACAGGATCCTGCGTGCTGACGACGCCCGCAAAGCGCTGGGCAACTCCGACCGGGCCCATCCCTACTATCTCAGATACACTCTGAACAGGCACCTGTTCAGCGCTGCTGCCCGAGCAGGCTGACATTATTGCCAGAGCGATCACTGTAAATATGGCTAACAATGTTTTCTTCATTTTTCATCTCCTGAAATGTGTTCAGAGTTTCCATAACATTATATTGCATTAAATTGTTTCCGTCCATTGAACGGCTTCTTAAAATTCTGTGAACACCGGACATCAAAAAAGGAAGCCGCGCATAAAAGCGCGGCCATCCTAAAAGAAAGAGAAATATGTAGGTGTACTTTATCATCAGGCAAGTGAGGCGCCCAATTCCCTGCACATGCCGAAATCGCTTTCTGAAGGAGCTTCATTCGCCATCACGCTTTCAACAGTCAGAACTGCACCATCTGTCTCACAGCGGTCCTCCCAGTCTCTCATCCACTGTCCGTCACCCCAACCGTACGAACCGAACAGCGCTATCTTTTTCCCGGCGAGGGCAGGCTCGGTATCAGTGAACATGGGCTCGAATTCTGACTCTTCAAGGTTTTCTGCGCCCATCGCCGGGCATCCGAAAGCTATGCCGTCAAACTCCAGCGCTTTATTGTGGTTAAACTCTGAGGCCTGAAATACAGATGTATCCGCTCCTGCAGCCTTTGCGCCTTCAGCAACTGCTTCAGCCATGGACTCTGTATTACCTGTTCCACTCCA
>SVDE01000216.1 GCA_015057955.1 Lachnospiraceae bacterium
TCTCGCGGAAAATCTGGTGGAGCTTCGGTTGATCAACGGGGCAGTGGTCCCGATACTCGGGAACAAGCCGGACAAAAGCGAGTGCGTATTTTTAAGGGAAGATGGAAGATGCAGCATCCATCCGTACCGCGCAGGGATCTGCCGCATGTATCCGCTGGCAAGGCTGTGGCAGGGAAATGGCAACTTCGCCTATTATCTTCAGCCCGGCGAGTGCACGCACAGGGCGACAAAGAGTACGAAGGTCGCTGACTGGCTAGGCTATGAAGATACGGAAGCCTATGAAAAAGAGGTAAAGGCCTACCATGCGAGGCTGAAAGAGTACAGGATGCAATATATAAGCGCACGTACGCCGGAGGAAAAACAAAAGATACAGGAAAATTTTTTCAATAGGAATTTCAGGGAGGATACGGATGAACTACAGTGAAGTGCTTGCAAACGCAAGGGGAGCAATGGGATCTTTCTGCAAGGCATGTCCCGAGTGCAACGGCCTCGGCTGCAGGAATACAATTCCGGGACCGGGAGCAAAAGGCATAGGTGACAGCGCCATCAGAAATTACAATGCCTGGAAGGAGATCAGGGTCAACATGGATACTCTCGTGGAGAACGGACCGGTTGATACGTCATTCAATCTGTTCGGACAGGATTTCAAGTATCCGTTCTTTGCAGGACCGGTTGGAGCTGTAAACCTTCATTACGGGGATAAGTACAACGACGAAAACTATAACAATGTTCTTGTCAGCGCGTGCGCGGCAAACGGCATTGCCGCATTTACCGGAGACGGAGTGGACGCAAATGTCATGGTTCAGGCCACAAAAGCGATAAAGAGCGTCGGCGGCATCGGAATACCGACCGTCAAGCCGTGGAATCTGGACATCATCGCCCAGAAAATGGAACTGGTAAAGGAGAGCGGGGCATTTGCGGTCGCAATGGATGTTGACGCTGCCGGGCTTCCGTTCCTCAAGAACCTTCAGCCGCCTGCAGGAACAAAGAGTGTTGAGGATCTTACAGAGATAATCGCTTTGGCCATGAGACCGTTCATAGTCAAGGGCGTCATGACTGTCAAAGGCGCAGAGAAAGCAGTAAAAGCAGGCGCAGCCGGTATCATCGTATCGAACCACGGCGGACGTGTGCTCGATCAGTGCGCAGCATCTGCTGAAGTACTTGGAGAGATCGCATCGGCCATAAAAGGATCGGGTGTGAAGATCTTAGTTGACGGAGGCATCAGGAGCGGAGCAGACGTATTCAAGGCAATAGCTCTCGGCGCAGACGGAGTAGTCATCGCAAGACCTTTCGTGGTATCAGTATATGGAGCTGCCGAGAAAGGCGTTAAAGCCTACGTGGATAAGATCGGAGGAGAACTTGCCGACACCATGCAGATGTGCGGAGCTCATGACCTTTCAGAGATCACTGAGGACATGATAAGAAGATAACAAACAAGGCTGCCGTTTTGCGGCAGCCTTCATTTATCAGTCTTCAGTCATTACTTCTTTGTAGTATTCGGTCAGGTCGGTACGGCCCTTGTGAGTGTAAGCGATCGCTGAACGCGGATGCTGGTTGTACAGACCGGTGAAGAGGTACTGTGTATCGTATCCCCAGACAACACCGTTTTCCTTGAGCTCACGGATGTATTTGTCAATGAACCGTACAGCAGGGAAAATCTTGTACTTCGGATTGTTCAGGAATCCGAGCATGCACTCCATGTAGCAGTTTCCGGCACCGCGGCCCATTCCGGAGTATGTGGCATCTGCCCAGTTGGCACCGTCACCGATCGCCTCGATGGTATTAGCGAATGCGAGCTGCTGATTGTTGTGCGCGTGTATGCCGATAGTCTTGCCGTATTTGTCAGCTGCCTCCATGAAGACAGCAGCAAGCCTCTGAAGTTCTTCGGGATACATTGAACCGTAGCTGTCCACGATGTAGATGACGTCAACAGGTGACTGGCCGATCATGTCAAGGGCGGTAACAACAGATGACTCACGTCCGGTTGAAACAGCCATGATATTGCATGTGGTCTTGTAGCCTTTTTTGACAGCATCTTCAATCATGTCAATGGCAGCAGGAATAGTGTGCAGGTAAGTCGCGACGCGGATGATGTCGATCGGGCTCTCATCCTTCGGGATGATGTCATCGTGGTAGTTGCATCTTCCGACATCTGCCATTACAGCGATCTGCATTTTAGGATCACCTTCGCCGACGATGGCACGGATATCCTCATCCTTGCAGAATTTCCATTTGCCGAATTTGTCTTCGTCAAAGAGGTCTTTATCAGCCTTGTAGCCAAACTCCATGATGTCGACGCCGGCTTTGAGGTTAGTATCATAAAGGGCTTTAACAAATTCGTCGGTAAAATAGAAATCATTTACCAGACCGCCGTCACGCAGGGTGGCGTCAAGAAGCTTGATCTCTTTTCTGTAACCCATTAAACTTGATATTTCTTTCATGATTAAAAACCCTTTCTGCACTTTAGCATAGTGATGTATAATTTATAACAATGCCACAAGACGGCAAAAAAAGCAAGGATTCTTTGAAAAATGGACAGACTGAGCGCCCTCAGGATTCTGGGTATTGAAGAAACATCCGACAAACGGATCATAAAGAAAAAGTACCGTGCGATCATGCATGTGGTGCACCCGGATGCAAATGCGCTCGGCGGAGAACCTGCTTATGAATACTCGGCCCATGAGATAAATGCCGCTTATGAGTTCCTGATCAATTCAGCGCCGGACAAGGCCGCCGGTGCCGCAGCAAAGAGCAACACTGAGAAGAAGCGTTGGAATGCTCCGGAAAATGAGTATGCCTTCACCGAACGCGCTATCTACAGCTACGCCGAAGGCGCGGACGGCATGAAACACGGTATCTTCTGTGTGGCACGCGGGAAATACATCAGGATCCCGGATGAAGACCAGAAAATGTTCCTGCTCAGCATCTATGATCTGAGCCGCTCTCTTCTTAATCCTTATGGAGATAATGCGATAAGGAAGTATCAGGCCGAGCTGGCATATCTGCTCCTTCAGCAGTACACAGACCCGGGACGTGAACTGGAAAGATATCAGATTGATGAAAACCTGTATTACATCCCGTCAATGCTTGAGACGGAGGGGAAGAGAAACAGGCTGAAAGAAGGCGATGTCCTTTATCCGGCAGCAGTCAGAAGCCACAGACTCTATGTGAAGGATGCTGCAGGAAGAGAAGTGGGGTATATCTCATTTTCTGATGACATGATCTATCAGACAGTTGTACCGCTATTTGAACAGCGCAGCGTCCAGGTTAAGATCCGGGTATCCGGCAGCACGTACGGCAATAACAATGTGCGGAAGATAGTGGTCAAGAACTTAGACCTTTGGATCAGGTTTGAAGTACGGGACAGAAGTGAAGTGACACTTACATTATCTTCCAGAATACGCAAGCTCCTGGAAGAATGTGCATGTAAATAGTTCACTTTTTGGCACGCAGCCTCCGCCTTATCAGCATGAACAGGTAACTTCCGCCCCCGGCAAGCAGCAGCAAACCGCCGGCCACAGCGTATACGGG
>SVDE01000217.1 GCA_015057955.1 Lachnospiraceae bacterium
GACTGGGGCACCACCGGAAGCATGTCGATGATGAACGATCCCGCCGCACCGAAGTTCAAGTACGGCGACTCGTTCGCATCCGGCTGCGTTAAGGCGGGCAACGATCTCACGATGCCCGGCAGTGAACAGGATGTCGAGGATATCCTGGGCGCTCTCGGGAAGGCGGAAGGCGAGGTTCCCTACCCGCTGACACTCGGTGAACTGCAGAGCTGCGCGAAGCGGATCCTTAACGTGCTCCTTCAGATGGAGCGGTAAAAAATGTAAATACTTAAGAAAGGCGGTCGGGATTCCTGACCGCCTTCTCTTTTACAGTGCTCTTTTATTTTTATCCGGTGTGATGCTTCTGTGATGTTCTGTCTGTTATCATCATTTCATCAGATGGATGACAGATCACGTTCTTGAACGAAAGACATCCGCAATCCCGGTAAAAACAAAGGAGGAGGTTCTTACCATGAAGATCCGCAAATTTACATCTTACCTGCTGTCAGTTGTCACTCTTATCACGATGCTTTTTTCCTTCCGCCCCGTATCGGTGCTGGCGGATGACGGACAGAAAACTGAGCCCGAGGTGAGCATCGAGGAGATTCAGTCGGAAATCGACGAGAAGACCGACATCGAAGGCGAAACCATTTCCGAGGAGGAAATTTCCAGACTGATAGAAGAGCTCTCTCAGAAAGCAGACGAGTTTGAACATGACTTTGCCAGGTACAATCAGGCCATTTTATTCCTTGACATGCTCCTCAGAGATGAGGGTTCCTTCGAACTTGTCGATAAAGATCTCCCGCTCAAGAGCCCCGTCTATGAAGCTGGAACACTCAGGTGGGAGGCACCTGCGGTTACAGACAAGGTCTATCTGGTGTATGTTATAATTACGTGTATTTCGACGGGGACCCCGTAAACGTTCTTGTGGAAGAAAATGAAGGCTACAAGCTGACCCTTCTTGCCCACAAGAAAGGCACTTCCACCAGCTTCACGCTCGACAGTACGGATGATCCGTTTTACTGGATCACCGGCGAGTTCACAAAAATGCAGAAAGTCACTCTGAACGCCGGCGGCGAATCGGAAGCGGCTTCCGTGATGAATCACTTTAAGCATCAGGCTCCGTGGGATCCGATGGCAGAGTATGACGGCGGCAGCCTCGTAACTTTCTACGTCCCCTCCGGCATGGAGACAGAGACCTTCATTAATAAATATCTGGGTCCCACCACGATCGACTTTGTCGCCAATACCCGCTACATCGGCCTCGGCGCACAGCCGCTTGACGCCTACCATTCAAAAGAGGAAGTAGATGCCGGCATCGCAAATCTCCCGAAGACCGTTACTCAGGATATGTCCTGCTACCTCCTCTGGGCACGCCCGGTCACATCCGTGAACATCTCTCTCGACATGCCGGCGATCGGAACAAAGATCACCTCCAGGACCGCAGCGGACGGCCCGGTCACACAGAGCATCACTCCGGTATGCACGATCAGCGGCGAGGCCGCCTTTGATGCAGACTCAAACACATGCTGGGTTGATGCCTCCTTCCAGCCCTTCAACGGAACGGTCGGCAAGGACACGTGCTGCTTCAGTACTGCGATCACACCTAAGTTCGGCTACTACTTTGCGGATTCGAGCTATACGGCCATCCGGGTGAACGGCCGCACCGTCACTTCGATCCTGCCGATCTTCGATCAGATCATCATCCTTCAGGATGTTTCGGTGCAGTAAAAGTGAACATCATCCCTCCCTCATATAAGAAGAAAGGCGGTCAGTTTTCTGACCGTCTTTTCTCCTGCACCATACAATAATTTCTTTTTTCCGCGCTTTCACTGTTCAAACAGATCATCCAGAAGGACCTCGCTCGTCACAATGCTGCTGTATTTGTTCTTCTGAACGCCAAATGTGGTAATCATCGAAAGCTGAATCGTTTTCTTACACCCTGTCTCCTGACGGAAGACCTCTATCTTGTTTCTCAGTCTTTGATCGTAATCTTTGTCAATCTGAAACTCATTCATGGAGAATTTTATTTCACAGATATTGATCACCTGATCCCTCCGGTCAATCAGCAGATCAATCTGTGCCCCGGAGCCGTTTCCTTCATCTGTGCGTGAACTGAACCATGATGATTCATCCGACAGAACACCTGATATACCCAGCTTTTTCTTGATTGGAATAATGTGGTCCTTGCAAAGCTGTTCAAACATAAGTCCTGCCCAGGCACGGCGGGAAGGATTATCCAGCGTGTTGCTCCAGAAATGTTCATCTCTTCCGAATCCATCCTTGATGAATCGAAAATAAAACATTGTGTAGTAATCTGAAAGCTGATACAGGGTTTCTTTCGATTTCCGCCCATAGAACGCATACTTTCTGACAAATCCCGAGTCGGCCAGGTTGTTCAGCATTTTGGTCAGTGCACCATTCGCCGGAAGCTTTGTCCGTTCGGAAATCTCTCCCCTTGTCAGTCCCATACGCTTCCTGCTCAATTGTTCGACAATCTTTATATACTGCTCACTGTTTGAAAACAGCGTTTGATACAGGTGATCAAACTCATCCCAGAGCTCCGCTCGCTTTCTGAAAAACATGTTATCGATATTTGCATTAAAGGCCCTCTCAGGGTCTATAAGACTAAGGTAGTATGGGATTCCTCCCATAACCATGTAAGTCTCGGCAATATCTCTTCTTGACCAGTCAATATCTCTTGATTTAAGGTACAGCTCCACCTCTCGCAGGTTGAATGGCTGAAGATATAACCTGCACGTTTGCCGGTTGAACAGTCCTCCTTTGTTTTCCGCAATCTTTTCAACTATCCAGGATGTCGCCGAACCGCAAACTATAAAGATGAGATTATCCTGCGTGCAGCCCCAGTCATTCCAAAACCATTCAAACGCCGGCAAAAAGCCGGAGCGCTGCGTATCCATCCACGGCATTTCATCCAAAAAGACCACATGCTTTTCCGTTTTGGACAGGAGGCCCAGGTAAACTCTCAGCTGTTCAAATGCTTCAATCCAATCCTTAGGAACCGGACTGTTCCTGCCGGATTGCCGGTTTAATTCTGCAGAAAAATAACGCAGCTGCGTTTCTTTTGGCTCCGCATAGGCGCCGGTCAGTTTAAAATCGAACCGCCCGTCAAAAAATTGATTGATCAGGAAGGTTTTCCCTACCCTGCGCCGTCCGTAAATAATAACCAGCTGTGCCTGCTCTGATTTAAGACACTTCTCCAAACGTTCACATTCAGCTTTGCGTCCGATGATTCTATTCAAGGCCACTGCTCTGTCCTCCTCTGTATTTAAACCGAGGATACCACAGATAAAGACATTTTTCAACAACTATTTTATCTATATCGTCATCATTTTCTTCAATATTACTGCTTATTCCCCATTATTTTATCTTTATCTGCCAGTTTTATCGCACTTCCGCAGTCGCCGTCAATAACAATCGAGCGGTCCTCGATCTGCCTCGGGCACACCGCCTCATTGTAATTCAGACATGCATACACTGCCTTGGGATTG
>SVDE01000218.1 GCA_015057955.1 Lachnospiraceae bacterium
CTCAACTTCCTTGTTGAAGTTCTGACCCCATTTGCAGCTGAGCGGAAGCAGTGCCGCAAAGTAGTTGTCACGGTGAGCAGCCATTGCCATTACTGTCATGCCGCCCATGCTCTGTCCTGATCCGTAAATGTGATCCATGTTGATGTTGTATTCATCAGTGAGTGAATCCATGAGCTGCCATACTGCAGGAGCGCCGCAGCTTAAGGTCCAGTTGTCACGTGAGATACGAAGGTTATATGTCGGGTTTGCTTCATCCATGTAGAATGTCTCTGAGATAGCCGGGCAGACAACGATCGCTCCGCCGAATCCCTGATCCTTGAACAGCTGCTGGAATTCAGGTGACGCATAATTCCTGGGGCCCTGTGCCTCGCAGAGAGTCAGCATCGGATTTGTATCCATCGAGCCTGCGTCATGGATATGAAGTATAAGTGCATATTCCTTGGACGCGTCATAATCTTCAGGAACATAAAGAGCGTAAGGGAGATCGAAATCCCAGTACTGACCATTGCCCTCATCGAAGCAGTGCTCAGCATGGAAAGGCTCCATGGTCTCTACGTCTGTGCCTGCGTACTTCTCAGCATCTGAAGCGATCATATGGAGCTGATAGTTTTCAATGCCCTTGATGGTATAGGTACCTTCATCAGCATAGTTATAATACTCGGGATCCCTGAATCCGCCGTTCATGGGGTCTATGCCGATGTATTCAAATTCGTGATAGTTGATAACCTTGGCATCACTTGCAGAGATCTTGCAGTTATCGCCTTCAATGTCCTTGACCTGTGTAGCTCCGCCGAACATTGTTGCAAGCCATGATCTGGTGAATCTTCCCACGGAATAAGCTGTATTCACCTCAATGATGACGAAGTTTCCTGATCCGGAACCGCCGTTCTCATCGATGTCGGCCGTGTCATTAACGTAGATCTTTACAGGCTTTCCTGCGTCGCTGCCAGTATCCAGGTCCTTGTCTTCAAGAGTAAGGCCATAGTCCTCAATCTCAAAGGTATCAAGATCCAAGTCCGCTCCGGTAAGGTCCGCATCGTACTCGATCGCAAGTGCTGCAGGTTTAGAGCCGTCCATGTCAACAATACCGATCACAGTAATGTTCTTCATGAGGTCGGCTGAAGAACCTTCTTTAAATTCCACTGTTTCCTCCTCTGTTGTGGTCTCCTGTGCAGTGGTCTCTGTAGCTTTTGTCTCTGCCGGTGCGGCTGTCGTTTCTGCCGGCTGCGGTGCGGAGCCGGAGCAAGCTGTAAGAAGCACAAGAGCGCCTGCCATTAACAATGCAATGATTTTTTTCATAATCTCCTCCTTTGAAAAACAGTCTAATGACTTTTTATCATCCGTATTATAGGCATGGGAATCCGGCGGAAAAGTGTCAAAAAACGCACAAAAAGTGTCAAGACCGTGTTTAAAAATGTATATCGTGATATAGTTATCATAAACCCGGATACTTTTTGATAAAAGGAGTCAGCAATGGCGAATAAAACTGTACTTATATGTGACGATAACCCTGTCATGCATGACAGCCTGTCAGCATATCTTAAGCCCGAAAAGATCAATGTCATTTCCACATTCGACGGGGAATCCGCTCTGGAGCAGCTGAAGACTAACCATGTTGACGTTGTGGTGCTTGACATAATGCTGCCCGGAATAGACGGCCTTGAAGTCTGCCGTCAGATCCGGCGTTTCAGCGATATTCACATAATCATGATCAGCGCTAAAGGTGACAATGTAGACCGTATCGTCGGGCTGGAGGTCGGCGCAGATGATTATCTGTCAAAGCCTGTTTCACCGCGTGAGGTATTGATCCGCATAAAAAAAGCCATCAAACGGTCCGAGCGCAATCCTGACCAAAAAACTTTTACGCTTGCAGAACTCAAAGTCCTGCCCGATTCTTATCAGGTTTTTCTGAATGGTGAAGAAATAATCCTTACTTCAAAAGAGACCGAACTCCTGACATTTCTCATTTCAAATGCCGGGAAGGTCCTTACAAGAGAACATATCTTAAATGCTGTGTGGGGTTATGAATACTGCGGCGATACAAGAGCTGTTGACACACTGGTCAAACGGCTGCGTCAGAAACTGCTTCGCAATGACGTACATTTTGTGATCCGTTCAGTCTACGGTGTGGGCTACATAATCGAGGAGAAGAAATGAAAAAACTGTTCTCACACAGATATGTCAGGATCATAATCTATGCCCTGCTCTACATTTTCGGTTTGGCTCTGGGGATAGTTACCATAGGCATTTATCCGATCTACGCCAATCAGAGGGGCGGCGCCGTCGGACATTCCTATACCATAGGCGAACAGTATCTGGAGGGCAGGGATGACGAACTGCTGATGATGCGCAACATGTACCGGCACATCATCATTATGGACGGATCAGGCAAGTACGTCCGGATCGAGACTTTTGACAATGAACACTCTGCTGAGGACTTTACAGGATATCTGGATAAATGGACACCAAAGGTTCTTTCCGGAAAAGAGTGTTTCGCCATCACGAACTCGCGCTTTTCTCCTGCTCCGCTCCACTTCTGGATGATGACGGGTGTTCCGATCGTCAAAGACGGACAGGTCCACGGAGCTGTCTTTATGATAGAAAATATCCAGAATCTGCCTGAAGCTGTACTTGGTTATATGATCTACTTTACGCTGTTTTACTGGTTCTGTGTATATCTGCTGCATATCACACATAAAAAGCGCGAGCGCCTTGACTACCTGAGACAGGATTATATCGCAAATGTAACCCATGCCCTTAAAACGCCTAACGCTTCAATAAAAGCCATGGCTGAAGCCTTATGTGATGACATGATCGAAGATGAAGCCAGGAAAAAGGTCTACTATGGCAGGATCCTGCAGGAAGTCAATTCCCAGAACAGGATGGTCGGGGAGATCCTTCAGCTCTCCAAGATCCAGAGCAGACAACAGGAATATACAAAACGCAAAGTCTCACCGGCAGAATTATTTGATGATGTTACGGAAAGATACAGTCTGCTGTTTGACTGTACTGACATAAGTCTTCATGTATCGGAAAGCCTCAGCCGGCTTCCGATGATGTATACAAACGCAGGCTGCATCAGGCAAATGCTCGAGCTGATCCTTGATAATGCCATCAAATTTGTCCCTGAAGGAGGAAATGTATGGCTCGATGCGGAAGATACAAAAAGGAAGGTCATCATTTCAATCCGTGATGACGGTATCGGCATCAGTGAAAAGGACCTTCCTCATATATTTGAAAGATTTTACCGTGTACGGAAAAGTGACAGTGACAAAAATGGCAGCGGACTTGGTCTCGCTATCGTAAAGGAACTTGCCGATGCCTTAGGTGAAAAGGTATGGGCAGAAAGCAAGCTGGGCAGCGGTACTGTTTTCCATTTCACGATCACGAAATAAGTCTCCGGCTCATCCGGCTGCCTGTACGGCGGCCTTGATGCGCCATGGCTCG
The DNA here is from genome assembly GCA_015057955.1 of Lachnospiraceae bacterium. Classification (GTDB taxonomy): domain Bacteria; phylum Bacillota; class Clostridia; order Lachnospirales; family Lachnospiraceae; genus RGIG5612. Next base: position 3,448 of record SVDE01000218.1, read on the forward strand.
ATGTCGGTAGGGAGCGTACAGTCCGCACCAAGGATGAATCCGT
>SVDE01000219.1 GCA_015057955.1 Lachnospiraceae bacterium
GATATCAATACCGTATTTTCGTTTGATCTGAGCAATATAGAGTGAAGACACCTTCATCCCTGTATGTTCCAGCACATAAGCCCGGATCTCCGCATAAGTGGCCTTTGCCTCCGCCACTGTCACCTGAACCTCACTACAATCAAGGACAAAGGTAATCTCTTCATCCGGCTTGCCTTCAGCTTGGATCCAGGTCTCGATGGTGTTACTCTCACCGTATCGAACTGGGAAACGGAACCAGATGCTTTTCAGCACTCTTCCGTCTTCTTGTTCTTCTGAATAAACCTCAATCCGTTCAATAAACTGACGGTACAGTTCCCTTTGCTCTTCACAGGTCATCTTCTCAAAGAATTTGCTGAAGTTCTGTAATATTGTCCGGATTCCGTCCACGGACCTGATCCCCTTCTGCGCTTCCTTATATTTCTTTTTAAGTTTCTTCAGCGAAAGCTCCAGCGACTCTATCCTGTCATAAATATCATCAATCTCGCCCTGGATTCTTTCATATTCTGAGTCGTAATCATCCGATAAGACATCCAGATTATCCAGTTCTTCGCCAAGCCGGTTCTTCTCATGTTCCTGATGGTACAGATCTTTTCTGATCGTCTTCATCCGTTTTTCGTATGCTTCAACCGATTCCTCCCCGCCATATGCCTTAGCCATCGCTTCCTCAAATGCTGGATGAGCGCCAAGATTACTTACAATCTCATAAACTGCAGAATCTATCTTTGCCTGATTATATGTGTGCTTAAAGACGCACGCCCTACCAGCTGATTTTCTGTAATACCGGCAGGAATAATAATGGATAGTTTTATAGTGTCCGCCCCTGTTTTTATTCACATGCTTGTTCTTAGAAGCAATCAGACCATTACCACATGCAGGACATTTGATCAGACCGGACAACAGACTCACACGCTCAGGTTCATCCACCTTTTCATTGTTGGCAGAAGTCGCTTCTCTCTTTGCCCTGACCTGCTGCCACAGATCTTCTGGTATTATTGCTTCATGGATTCCATCAACCTCAACTATGTCTTTTGGTTTCCGCTTTACACCTTTCAGATTTGTCCTGCGGTTATAGAACAGCTTTCCATGATATGTCGGGTTATCCAGGATATTAACGATGAAGTCATAGGTAAACGGCCTCTCTTCACCTTTGCTGAAACGTTTGTATCCGTTTTCATTAAGCCAGATAGCTACACCGTTCAGCGTCCCGTCATCCTGTATATATTTTTCAAAGATCAATTTGACAATCTCCGCTTCTGACGGTTCTATCTCCAGTTCTTTATTGACGCTTCTGTATCCGTATGGAACAGCTCCACCGGGCCATCCACCATTCAACAGTTTCTGCATCTTTCCGGCCATGAACTGAACATTGATGTTTTCACGCTCAATCTCAGCAACGGCGGAAAGAATTGTCAGTGTCAGCTTCCCTCCCGGCGTGGAACTGTCAATAGCATCTTCCACACAGATGAGATCAACTTCATAATCCTCCAATAACTGAAGTGATTTCAGGATATCTGCAGCATTTCTTCCGAATCGCGACAGTTTGAATACCAGTACAAAAGAAATGTTGTCCTTCTCGCTTGATATGTCATCCAGCATCTTCAGGAATGATGGTCTTCCAACTATACTCTTCCCAGACTTTCCTGCATCACAGTATTCACCAGCTATTTCAAGGTTCTTATAATCGGCATATTCACGAAGCCTTTCCTGTTGTGCTTCCAGGCTGTACCCATCTACCTGAGCAGCCGTGGAAACACGCGTGTAGATATAGCATTTTTTCTTCTTCACCGTATCCCTCCCTTCGGTTGCTCATCGTCACACAGTACCCCCGGACTTTCATTATGTCGGGCTTTTATCCTTCTGTCAGCGCTAAAAGCGCCGTTCACAAAAAGTTTGCAAACGACGCTCCATTCATTCCCCATCATGTTTGATTTCCTGCTCTTTAGCGGTTCCTGCCCGTTCCTCCGCCTCGATCTCTTCCAGAACCTCTTTTCCGTATTTGTCTATCATCTCGACAAGGAAATTCGCGCAGCGTTCCATATTCGCCTTTGCTTTAGGGCTCAGCTTCTCCGGCTTAACCCCGTCCTTATATTCCAGGATATACATCACTCAGACCTCCTTCAGCTTTTCTGAAGGTCTAGGTATGAGTTGAGGGCATTTTCCGATTTTCCACGAAAAAAAAGCCTGCAAGCATCAGGATTATTCCCAATGCCTGCAGGCTCATTGCCATTCGATATTCGGTTTACAATCTCCGGACAAAATCCAGCGATATCCATCCGATTCCGCTCTTCAGTTTTCCCCACATCGAAGCACCTGCTCCGGAAGATATCTGAACTATCGTGAACACACCTGGTTCAATAAAACGAACCCTCTTGAAGTTCGTGCCAGGTCCAGAACGTATATTCAGATCCGAAATGCTGACCTTCACCAGGAACGGCACCTTCACCGCAGGCTCCATAGCCTTCGGCTCATACACCACCTTGCCATCCGCATCGAACACCTTATATCCCGGATTCTGATCCGCGCACTTCTTCGCATTGTCCAGGATCTTATAGGCTCCCTTCTGGCTCTTGGCATCCGCCCAGGACTTCCTCACCCGGTACCAACGGATCACTTCGCCTCCGGAATCCTTCACCTCATACTGAGTCAGGTTCCACCTCTCAATGATGGAAATCAGCTTCTCCACATAGGTTAGGCTTGTGGCATAGCCACCATCCTTGATGATCTGCACAGCCTTCTTATAATCCGTGCATCCCTTCAGCCCTTCATAACGAAGCTTGCTGCCGTTCTTCGCCCCAAGCAGATAAGCGGAATGGTCAGCAATAGATTTCTCAATGCAGGGATACTTCCGGAAGTCTGCCGTGATCGTGATCATGCTGCCGTCAGGATTCTGTTCCTGCGTCTTCTTCGTGTACTTGCTCTTTCCGTCCCAGCTGGACCCGCTCCAGGTATTCCCAGACAGGCTGCACTTCATCCCAAAGATGTTGTTGGCATTCTGAGCCAGCTCGCTCTTTCCATACCCTGATTCCAGAATGAACTGAGCCAGCGATACCGATGCCAGGATGCCGCTTTTCTTCTGATCCGCAGTGAACAGCGCTCCGACTTTCTTGATCGCATCCGCCTCAGACAGGTTCTTCAGGACAGAGGCCTGTGTCCCATTTGCAGCCGAACCACCATCTGAATCAGAAGAACCCTGCAGTGCCTTCGTTACCTTCTCCGCCAGATCTCCCATTCGTGCATACATCCAGTTCCCCGGACAGGACTTATTCGCAAACCACCTGTGAACGGTCAAGATCATCTCCCCGCTCTTCGGAGAATAATTCAGCGTCTTGTCCTTATCTCCGAACCAGATCAGCTTGCTCTTGCCATTGCGCTTGCAGATATCTATGCAGAGCTTGATCAGCGTCTGATACACCACATCCCTGAAAGCATAAGGCTCTGTGGTATCGGAAGCACACTCGATCGTGATCGCCCTCTGGTC
>SVDE01000220.1 GCA_015057955.1 Lachnospiraceae bacterium
AGGTAAGCTTATGTATTGTGAGAATTGCGGACACCCGATCCCTGACGGGGCAAGGTTTTGCGACAGCTGCGGGACACCGCTTATCCCGGCGGGGGCGGCGCATCCGGAAGAGATATATGAGAACACTTCGGATGATACCATGATACCGCCGATGCCCGAAGCGCCTGATGCATCATCTGATGCATCAGGAAAGAGGAAACAAAAGAAAAAAATGAAACAAAAAGCCGGGGGTCCTGAGCCTGATGTGAAAATCGAGGGACGAAGAGTCACGGAAAACATCTGTCTGTGTCCCGACGGCAAATATCGCTGGATCTATGAATATGAGATGCTGAAGAACCCGACGATCCTGATTACGGTAATGAAAGTTCTTCTGTTATCTTTTGGAATTGTGGCAGGCTTTATGGTTTTGATCAATCTGATCGGAGGCGACTTCCGCTACTGGAACAGCACAGACTACCTGTCATTTTTCAAAGGCTTCCTCATCGTTTTGCTGGTAATGCTGGCGCTTGGTGCGGTCTCCTACCTGATCCTTGCCGTCATTGATGGCTGGTCTTATCAGGTCCTCCTTACCATGGATGAGGACGGCGTGGAACTGAGACAAATGAAAAAAGATTTTCAGAAATCCCAGGCCATCGGCTGGCTGACCGCTGCGGCAGGTCTGGCCACTGGGAACATTGGAAGAGTCGGAACCGGTATACTGGCGGCGACAAGAGACAGTTCGACATCTGTATTTCAGCATGTGCGGAAAGTGAAGGCGGTCCGCAGCAGGCACGTGATCTATGTGAATCAGGTACTGGGACATAACCAGGTCTATGCGGAGGAAGCGGATTTTGATTTTGTACGGAACTTTATAGTGGAGCATTGTCCAAATGCGAAAATTTCGGGTTAATAAGGAAAAGGGCCTGACTGCGAGAGGTATCCGGAAGGGTTTATTGATCCTTGCCGCCCTGTTTATTCTGGCAGGTTGTTCAAATCCTGGTTCCGGCCTGGATAATTACCCTTATGAGCCGGATACTCCGGCTCCGGCATCGCATGAAGGGACCTTTGTTTCCGATCATGGAAGTATGAACTTTGCCGGGGACGGAAAAAGTATTATTATCGATTTTGATTCAGAACTGGCATCGCTGACCGGTTTGCCGGAAGGCTGCCGGAAGGGTACTTACGCTTTCTTAAGCGGAGATCTCCCGCCCAATGGCAGCTTTCCGGTTCGGTATGATATCGCCCATGAGATGCAGATTACGATTGACGGGCAAAGCAGTGTAATCGATGTGGGTATCGTGTCGGAGGACGGAAAGAGCAGCCAGGTCGGCATAAATGTGGTAACACCGGAGCGGATCCCCATGCTGTTCCTGGAAGACGGCTTTATTTCTGTTCTGTTTCAAAAGGAAGACAACCGCTTTGTCACCCGGTTCTTTTTTCAGGAATCCTACGGAAGCGATTATGACAGATGGGTGATTTGCCGTCTTGACTATGAAAACGGATCATACACAGTCTCTTTCAAACCGGAGGGGATAAAGGAAGAAGAAACCGTGATATTGCAGGCAGATAAAGCATTTGCTGACAGCCTGAAGGAAATTCTCTATGAATTCAACGTTGACAGTTGGAACGGATTTGATAAAAAAAGTGAAGGTGTCATGGATGGAGCAGGATTTACTTTACATGTCGTCTTCTCAGATGGCTCCGGAATCGAGGCAAATGGTTATATGGAATGGCCGGAACACTATGGAATCTCATCTGAGGCTATTCTTGAACTGTTTTCCGAAGCCTGCGGGATATCAGGCATCTGAAAGCTGCTTTGAGCAAAACATCCATGTGCGTAGGAACAGTGAGCCGGGACTTCCCGGCTTTCTGCTTGTTTTGGACTTTTGCGTCAAAAATATTGAAATTGTACGCTGTGCGTGCTAATATATATAACATGGGCAAACTGAAAGAACTGGAACAATTAAAAGAAGAAAGCGGGTTAAGCTGGCGGAAATTTGCGGAATCCTTCGGGATCCCTTACAGAACCTTGCAGGACTGGCACCTGGGCAACCGCCCGATGCCGGAGTATATCCTGCGTCTTATGGTATATAAGGTGGAGACGGAAAGACTCCTCAAAGAACACAAAATCGATAAAGGCGGTGATTCAGCATGAAGACGGCTGCTGATATCAGGAGCTTGCTGCAAAAGGGTGAAAAAATTGATCTGGAGTGCAAGGAGGCTGAAAAACAGATCCCGCGCTCCATTTATGAAACGTATTCTTCTTTTGCGAATACTGACGGCGGCACTATCCTGCTCGGAGTACAGGAAGATAAGAGCGCAATAGACCCGGCAAAACGTTTCCTGGTTATCGGAGTTACTGATCAGGAAAAGCTTATCTCCGATTTTTGGAATACGATCAATGGCAGCAAAGTAAACGTAAATATTCTTATTGATGAAAATGTCTACCCGCTGGAGATCGATGGTCTTCCGATCGTCGTGATAGAAGTACCGCGGGCGGATTATATGATGCGGCCGGTCCATACCGGAGAAAATCCCTTCAAAGGATCCTTCAAGAGGAACCATGAGGGCGATTATCACTGTTCCGAGGCGGAAGTGCGCGCCATGATCCGCGACCAGAATGAGAGTGGCAATGATAGTCTCCTTCTGGATTATTACACAATGGATGACATTGATCTGGAAACACTTCATCGTTACCGCAACCGATTCCGTGTTGTGAACGAGGACAGTGTCTGGAACGCGCTGCCGGACAAGGATTTCCTGGAGGCATTGGGCGGATATCGCTATGATCGGCGCAAGAAGTCAGAAGGTCTTACCATGGCCGGCCTTCTGATGTTTGGTAAAGGACTTCCGATCCGGGATGTGTTCGATATGATCAATATGGATTACCGGGAAGAAACCGATGTTTCTTTTGATGTCCGCTGGAATGACCGCATCACCTATGACGGCACATGGGAGAACAACCTTTTCAATTTCATCCAGAAGGTCATGCCGAAGCTGACCGCTGATCTTCCGAAGCCTTTCCGAATGGAAGGGATCCTGAGGGAGGACGATACGCCATTACATAAAGCCTGCCGGGAAGCAATGATCAACATGATCATTCATGCTGATTTTCAGGGTGAAGGTACGCTCAAAGTGATCAAGCACCGGGATTGTTTTGAATTCACAAATCCCGGCACTTTGAAGATCCCAAAGGAAATGATCTACAAGGGCGGTAACTCCAAGGCCAGGAATCCGCGGATGCAGACCATGCTCCGGATGATCGGATACGGAGATACTGCCGGCTCCGGTTTTCCTACGATTCTGGCAGCCTGGGCAGAGAAAGGCTGGCCGGAACCTGATCTCGAGGAAGATACTATATTGAATCAGGTTACGCTGACTTTACGGTTGGGGACGAATGATGGGGTTGAATCGACCTCAAGCTCAACCCCAAAGACGCCCCCAAAGGGAGATGATGCACTCAGAAACGTGGTTCTTACTTTGATC
>SVDE01000221.1 GCA_015057955.1 Lachnospiraceae bacterium
CGACTGCCAGCACAGAAAAAAAGAACTGCCTCATGGACAGTCCAAAAAAGATGCTCTCTGTAAAGTCTCTTATCTCTTTGTTTATCTTTACTTCCATCCGTATCAGCTCCTTAAGTTATCGTCTCTCACTTCTCTTGCCATCTCGCTTCTGATGGTCTCAAGCTTCCTCGTTTCCCTGTCATAGTGAAAAACATTATCAGACAGCACTTCCTTCGGATCTATCATGCCGGAGTGATTGGCCTCGTGCACCATTTCCGCCGCATCCCTGGCGGTTAATCCACTAGATTCCGGAACTATAAGGAACTCATGCACACTGGATGGCAGCGCCAGGTATCCTTCTCCAAGCTTCTCAGCGATCTTTTCCTGGACTCCGGGATAAAACAGAGTTGCAGCTCCCAGCATGCCCTCCTCATTAGTCAGGACATACATGTGGGATTTATTCGCTTCAGGTATCTTTCCGTCCATATCCAGCAGATTTTCTTTTTCATCAAAGAACAGCTGGTTCTCCATTGTGTTTAAAACCACCGGATCCTTAAGCTGACAGTTTTCTATGGCAGTCTTGAACATTTCAGTCTTGTCATAGTTGTTTTCCTGCATAAGACCTCGGGTTATGGTGGTTTTCCAGTATCCGGAGTTGTCCTCGTGTACTTTTACGTCGCACACCGCAGCAAAACCATTTCCCATCACCATATATGGGATCTCCTGAAGGAATTCTTTGTTCCTTTCGATCTCCACTATCCTGATGGTGAGATCATCCCTGATCCTGTCAAAAGTGAGATTCGTCTCCGCAATCTCGGGCTTGGAGACAACTGCATCCAGATACTCCTGGACCACCTCCGCCATAAGACCCTTCAGAGGATATCCCTTCATATATCTGTCGAACTTCTCGTTCATATAGATGGTCGGTGCGGTCTCCTCGTTCTCTTTTCTCATGGTAAGACCGTTATATACCTGGTCATTCATCTTGACTACACGGTTGTTCTCGATCACGAGATCCTTTGTGAGATCTCCCGGAAGCATTCCCATGATCTCTTCCTTTGCCATTTCCATAAATTCATTGATGTTTATCATGTTTTCCTCCTTTACTCGGCGGCTTACAGGCCGCACATTTCCTTAACAACATGGTCACTGATCTTGACCGTTCCTACCAGCACCAGCATGTTGAATACCAGTTCTCCGATATACTTCCATACCATGGCAGCCGGAGCCGCGTCCGCATCCACCGTTGGCGGGCTTGATGCGAAATAGCTGAATATGACACAAGCTATGACTATGATCGCACCTTCCAGACATACTGCTGCGTATCCTTTTATGAAGCTTATACCGATGCTCTGAGTCGGCTGTCCTGCAAAAGTCGAAAGCGGCACCGGGGCTATTGCCGTATACATGTAGATCTTGAAAAACCTGCCATATACCGTAAAAATGATTATGAAGGAAAGTACTGTCACAAACAGCGATCCTATAATCGTTACAGCCCACAGCGGTATGCTCTCAAAAAAACCGCAGTCCTCAATGGCATCAATCATCTCCTGTGGAAGCGTAGCCTTCGATGCCGCCGTTATGCCTGAGGTTCTCATTATCTTCGATATGATCCCCTGGATCACACTGAAGATGCCCATCATCAGACTCAGTCCATAAGTCACCACGCCCTTGGCTATAGCAAACCTGATGAACAGCTTAAGCGCATGCTCCGGTCGTTTTATCTCGCCCAGGTTGGCGCTGGTCCTCACAACTCCGGACAAGAAAAAAAGAACCAGCAAAGCCAGTCCTATCGCCTGCAAAGATCCGTTGATGTTGACTATTATCCGCCATATGCCTCCGCCCTTGAAACTCTCCGGGGACATGGAGAGAAGCTCCCACACTTCAGCCAGCTTCTCATTCCAGGTATTCAGTGTATTTACAAGGTGCTGTACTACCCAGTTGTCAGACATGGCTTATCTCCTTTCTGCTAATGCTGTGCTTATTCTCAAGCCAAATAAAAAAGCTCCGGCAGCAGCCAGAGCAATGACTATACCTTTGTTCAATTGTGGTTCCTCCTTTCGCGAAAGTGTCTGTATATGATAAAAGCCAGCGTGATGGCCGGCTGCGTAAAGATAATATTTCTTATTCTTGTTCTCTTTCGAAATAGTATGTTGTAATATATTCAGCACCTTGATAAGAATAATGGAAAGAAATTGTAATATCATCTCCATTCGATTTAGAAATGCCTGTTTCTATTAATTCTGCACTTCTATCTATAATGAGCGTAATGGGATCAACATAAACCCCGTTATCTCCTGAATCCCAAGTAATTTTATCATTCTTGATTTTACCAACATATACTTCTTCACCACTTGAATAGGCCCATCTATAAACAAATGAAATCTCTGAGCCGTCAATTTTTATACTATGAATATCCTCTTTATATATGTCGGATGTAGCTTCATCACCCTTGTAGTATACATATGATACATATGATGTTTCATTGTAATCACCACTTTTATAACCACAACCCCATAAACAGCAAACAAGAACTGTAATAATCATAACAAGTACTATTCGTTTTAATCTCGAAATCATAGCCACAACCTCCTCATTAAAAAGCTTAATTGATGATATCCATATCAATTATGCAATTCAGAATTCCAAGTATAGTTATTAGGGTCCGTTCCTTGTTCTTTTTCAAATGAATCTGATAAGCCATCATTATCAGAATCCCAACTTCCAGAACTAGAAAAAAGAGATACGCACCCCTTGAATAAAAATACGGCGATAATTAACATAACTATTAAAACAACTACAATACATCCCGTTTCCGATGCGTTATTACTTTTACTTTCATATTGATTATTGAATATTTATTAACTCACAACTAGTAGGACTTTACATGCTATCAATCCTATATGACTTTTTTGTTTATCTTGGGAGTTCCGTCAAGGAACTCCCAAGATGTGCTATGCGTAGTATAGCACGGCGTCGCGACTTTTTCGGTTGTCGTAACTGTGGCATTTTGGGCAGCTTCCGCTGCCCATTTTTTGCTGAAGTTATCCTGTGATCATATTCAGTATTTCTTTAGTGAACGTGATTATTATTCCACCCGCCAGAGTCAGGAATCCGTTGGCTCTCTGAGATGGGTCATGAGATTTGAGAGATAGTCCCACCTGCATGATACCCAGTCCTAAAAGTATGAGTCCAATTGCTCTGATTAGGGAAAAAATGAAGTTTGACAGGTTGTTTACTACTGTGATTGGATCATTATCTGCGAATACCAGCCCCGCTCCCAGTGTCATTGCCAGCACCAGTCCAATATATGCGGACATTATTATTCGACCCTTTTTTATAATCCTGTTCTGTTCATTGTTATTTAATTTCTCCATTTTCTTTTTCTCCTTCCATTCGCTCGAATTCATTTTCGATTTCTTCCTCCGTGAGAAGCTCAAATCCGCCCTCCAACGGAATATCTTTTTCTCCCTCATT
>SVDE01000222.1 GCA_015057955.1 Lachnospiraceae bacterium
GGGCAGCAGGGCTTGGAAAGAAAGTCATATTTGCGATAGGAAATGCTCCGACCGCGCTCATCAGTTTATATCAGCTCATGACGGATGGAGTCTATACACCGGACTTCGTGATCGGAGTACCGGTAGGATTTGTAAATGTGGAGGCAGCCAAGGAGCTGTTCCTTGATTCAGCTGTCCCATATATCATAAACAAAGGCAGAAAAGGCGGAAGCAATGTGGCAGCAGCCATTTGCAATGCCCTGCTGTATGAACTGCAGAAAGAAAAATGCTGAGATCAGGTTTTACGACAGGAAGCTGTGCTGCAGCTGCGGCAAAGGCCGCCGCATACATGCTCCTGTTCGGAACGGAAAAAAAGAATATCACGATCCTGACTCCCAAGGGCATAGAATACAGCCCTGACATACTGGACATAAAAAGGGAAGAAAGCTTTGTCAGCTGCGCGGTCAGGAAAGACGCGGGAGATGATCCGGATGTTACAAACGGCGCATTGATATATGCGCGTGTTGAAGTGAAAGAACAGGATCAGAGCGGAACAGTAACAGTAGAGATAGACGGCGGAAAAGGTGTTGGAAGAGTTACAAAGCCCGGGCTTGACCAGCCGGTCGGTAATGCAGCCATTAACCATGTTCCCAGGGAGATGATCACAAAAGAAGTAACGGAAGTAGCAAAACTTGCGGACTTTTCGGGGACGCTGTCGGTTGTGGTCTCTGTTCCTGAGGGAGAAGAGATCGCTGAAAAAACATTTAATCCAAGGCTGGGGATCACAGGCGGGATATCCATCATAGGAACGTCAGGTGTGGTGGAGCCGATGAGCACCAAAGCCATTTTGGACACGATAAGAGTGGAGCTTAATCAGCGCAGGGCGCTGGGTTATGACTATGTAGCTGTTGCCCCGGGAAATTACGGAAAGGATTACATGCTCTCCGCCTGGGGGTATGAGCTGGATAGAAGTGTAAAATGCAGTAATTTTATCGGTGACACGATCGACATGGCTGCTGAGCTGGGCTTTAAGAACATGCTGCTGACGGGCCATATAGGCAAACTGGTAAAGCTTTCCGGAGGCATCATGAATACCCATTCCCGGGAGGGCGACTGCAGGATGGAACTGATCGCTGCAGCGGCAATCCGTGAAGGCGCAGACAGTGAGACCTTAAGATCGATACTTGACTGCATTGTGACTGAGGAAGCGATAAAGAACCTTGAAAAAGCAGGCTTAAAAGAAAAAGTGATGAACCGCATAATGGACAGAGCCATGTATTACCTGCAAAAACGCGCAGCGGGAAGAATGAATATTGAATGCATAATGTATTCAAATGAGTATGGTAATCTGGCACAGAGCAAGGGGGTTGAAGAATGGTTAATTTTGTTGGCGCAGGAACAGGAGCATCAGACCTTATAACCGTAAGGGGAGCAAAGCTTATCGGAGATGCGGACGTAGTCATCTATGCCGGGTCTCTTGTTAATCCCGAACTTCTGGGTTATGCAAAGGCAGGATGTGAGATACATAACAGCGCAAAGATGACGCTTGAAGAAGTGATCGATGTGATCAAGGCAGCAGAAGAGAGCGGAAAGATGACAGTGCGTCTTCACACAGGCGATCCCAGCGTATACGGCGCGATAAGGGAGCAGATGGATGAGCTGGACGCGCTCGGCATTAAGTATGCGGTCTGCCCGGGAGTCAGCGCGGCTTTTGGAGCAGCTGCTTCATTAAATCTGGAATATACGCTTCCGGATGTTTCCCAGACCCTGATAATAACCAGGATGGAAGGAAGGACGCCGGTACCTGAAAAAGAGAAGATAGAGAGCCTGGCTGCACACAGGGCATCGATGGCCATTTATTTAAGCGCGGGCATGACAGAGGAGCTTTCAAAAAGGCTGATCAAAGGCGGGTATGCTCCGGAAACTCCGTGTGCCGTCGTCTATAAAGCAACGTGGCCGGAAGAGAAGACAGTCATATGCACGATCGAGACTCTTGATAAAGCCTGCAAAGAAGCCGGCATCAGCAAAACTGCCATAATCCTGGTGGGAGATGCGGTAGCCCATAATTCATACGAAAGATCCAAGCTGTATTCACCGGATTTCTCCACAGAGTTCAGAGAGGCCCGCATATGATGAAGATATCCGCCATATGCTTTACTGAATATGGCCATGATCTGCTTAGGCGCATCAAGGCGGAGAGGGACAACGTTGAAGCCTTCTGCAAGTGCAAAGCTCTGAAAGATAAAACCGCTTTTGCATATGTCGATGAGTCCATACAGGAATGGGCTGAAGAGCAGTTTAGCAGGAACGCGGCTCTGCTGTTCATCGGTGCATGCGGTATAGCGGTCAGGGCGGTAACACCGTGTGTAAACAGCAAACTTGCTGACAGCCCGGTCCTGGTGATGGATGATGCCGGAAGATTTGTGATCCCAATACTTTCGGGACATGTGGGAGGCGCAAATGAGCTGGCCGCAGAGCTTTCAAGGCTCACAGGTGCGATCCCTGTCATTACAACATCCACAGACATCCACGAGGTATTTGCGGCAGACATGTTTGCCAAGGAGCAGGGCTTTGAGATAATCAACAAGCCCGCGATCGCTCCTGTATCGGCAAAGGCTCTAAGGGGAGAGCAGATCGTGATCGATACTCCTGACATCAGGCTTATAAAAGGAAAAGTAACTGACGAAATGCGGAAAGCGGACAGCCCGCTCTACCTGAGGGTCAGGGAATATGCCCTGGGGATCGGATGCCGGCAGGGAAAGACCAGACAGGAGATCATGGAAGTCCTGGGAGAGGTCCTGGAAGAAACAGGCATCGAAGCCGGGGAGATATTTGGTATCGCGTCCATCGACATCAAAAAGGATGAGCAGGGGATCATAGAACTCTCGGAAGCACTGAGAGTACCATTCAGGACATTTACATCAGAAGAGCTTAACAGCGTTCCGGGCACATTTAATGAATCTGAATTTGTCCGGGAAAAAACAGGAGTCGGAAATGTTTGCGAGAGAGCAGCCATTGCCCTGTGCGAAGGCAAGGGTGTGCTCGTAGCGGAAAAACATGCAAAGAATGGCGTTACAATAGCCATGGCGAGGAAAGAATGAATAAGATATATGTTGTCGGGATGGGTCCCGGAAAAAAAGAATTCATGACATTTGAAGCAGAAAATGCTTTAAACAACAGCGATGTGATCATAGGATATACAGTCTATCTGGATCTTTTAAAGAGCAGTTTCCCTGACAAGGAGTATCTTTCGACACCCATGCGCAGGGAGGAAGAACGCTGCAGGATGTGTTTTGAGGAAGCCATGAAAGGCAAGCAGGTTTCCATGGTATGCAGCGGTGACGCGGGCGTATATGGAATGGCTTCGCTCATGTATCACATAGGTAAGGATTATCCGCAGGTTGAACTTGAGATTGTACCCGGAGTCACGGCTGCCCTTTCAGGAGCCGCTGTGCTCGGCGC
>SVDE01000223.1 GCA_015057955.1 Lachnospiraceae bacterium
GAGAATACCTACAACGATGATGAGAACCATCATTACGGTACCCCATACAAGACCGTCTAACCAGCCTATAAATTCACTAATACTCATAAGAAACCTCCATGTTGATTCATCAATAAATGCTTATCAGAAAAGAATTACATCAAATAATTATCTGCTGGGGGCTGTGCGCTGAAAAAATATCAATTATATATGACCCTGGGAGAGACGGAAGATTCGCCACCCCAAGGAAGTTTTTTGAGCGTTGGTGTTGTTTTACAGAGGGGCGGATAAAAACCTGCCGCCTCTCTCAGGGCCATTTACAGATAAAAAACATAAAACAGACACATCAAAATAGATGTGCCTCAAGGCCAAAAGAGAGTGCGGTTATTTATTTCCATCCTTAAGGTGAATAAAAAAGATATGTTTGAATGATGTGCAGAAAAGCACGCATAAGAGGAGTATGCAAAGGTTAACGGAGAGGATCCCACAGTTCGTGAAATCAGCCCGACTGCTATTATCAGGACTGGCAAGGATCTGTTTTCCCGATCTGTCTCTTTCAGTCAGAAAGCGAGTCAGATCTGCATTAGAAGAATTATCTGCAATGAGGTCAGACATAGCAGGCAAAGCAGGGGCACTCATCTCATTCTGATATTCACTGAACCCGCGTGCAGCATCGTATGATTCGTCGCATACAGCAGAATGAATAAGCCCCAGGATCATGCCGGCGGCTACAAGTATAAGTATTATCCGGTTCAATGCGCTGCGAATCTTTTCTGCCACATCGTCTCCTTTGCCTTGTGTGGCCAGGTCTGCGATTTGTTTGAATAATCTATAAAAATTATTCAATCTTCCTTCATGAATATCAACAGTGAACAACGTTTCTTAACGGCTCCTTTGCAGGGAAGAGCGCATTGTTAACGGAAGCTTAACACTTAGTAAATTCTTCTTAGCAAATAACTAACTATGATAAGGAAGCCTGATATCAATCCGGTTCTCTCAGGAAATAACCTACTCCGGCCTCTGTAAAAATGAATTCCGGCTCCGCAGGATGGTTTTCTATTTTCCTCCGGATATTTGCCATGTTCACCCGCAGGATCCGATTGTCGTTTTTCAGGTTAGGTCCCCATATTTCGCGGAGTATCATATCATAGGTAATGACCCGCCCGGCATACCTGCCAAGAAGTGCAACCAGACGGAATTCTGTCTGAGTCAGTCCGACATCACGGTCATTCTTCAGTACCCGGTGCTTGTTGTAATCTATCGTCAGGCTGCCTATATGCAGGACTCCATTCTGCATGGCAAGTCCGGCGTCCATTGCTGTACGCCTGTGCCTTAATGCTGAACGTATCCTCGCAAGGAGCTCTGAGGTGCCAAAAGGCTTAGTTATATAATCATCCGCTCCCAGATCCAGTGCTTCTACTTTGTCTTTTTCGTGAGCCCTTGCAGAAAGCACGATAACGGGAATTGAGGACCACTCGCGCAGTGACCTGAGGAGCCCCGTTCCGTCCATGTCAGGGAGCCCGAGATCAAGGATGACCAGATCCGGGCAATGGGATGATATTATTGTGAGTGCCTCTGCGCCTGAAGCTGTGACCAGCACGTCATAATTATTAGCCTTAAGCAGTGTTTTAAGCAGATTGAGGATGCTGCTGTCATCCTCTATGACTACTATTCTGTCTCTGATCTCCATAAGTCCTTATACCTATTATTCTCCTGTTAGATCCGTGTCTATGATTACTGCATACTGTCTAATGGGAGTTCGAAATAAAAGCGGGAACCTCCCTCATCCCTGTTTTCTCCGGCTATCACTCCGCCATGAGCTTCTATAATTGACCGGCAGATTGAAAGTCCTATTTTCATATTGTGCCCGGAACCATCGCCGCGCTCTCCGATAGGAAGTGTGCCGTCAAAAAGGTGCAGTATGAGATCTTCAGATATTCCCATACCGTCATCTTTAACCTCAAAGACTGCCTGATCACCTTTGATCGAGACCCGCAGTTCAATATGAGAGGTGGTCTTACCATGCAGAACTGCATTTTCCATCAGGTTGAAAAGCACCTGCTCTATCAGAACTGCATCCATCGGTACGAGCAGAGCTTCGTCCGGAACAGAGACGCAGACAGGGATATCCGGATACCGCCGGTGGAATTTATTCACAGCACTGCTTGCAATTTCCTCTGCAAGCTCCGGCTCTTTCCTGATTTTCGCAACATCACTGTTGATTTTTGTAATGGACAGAATGTTTTCAACAATACGGTTAAGCCATTCGGCCTCTCTTCGTATATCTTCAAGAAGTGTCTTTATCTGAAGCCTGTCAAGCTTTCCGTCATTATCCAGTATTGCAGACACATTTCCCGTAATTGATGTGAGGGGTGTTCGAATATCATGGGATACAGAACGCAGCAGATTGCTGCGCATTTTTTCCGTTTCTATTTCCAGGTGAATGATCTCCTGTGCTTTGATCCGGCTTGTCATGGTGCATACCGTAAGGGATACTGCCAGCATAGCCAGAAAAGTCAGTGGATAGCCTGTAAGCGTGAAGTTAAATTCAAAGTAAGGATAGGTGAACGCATAATTTACGCCAATTACTGCCAGCAAGGATGCAATTATCCCGTAGACATATCCATGGGTAAAGCGTGATACACAAAGGACCGCCAGGACAAACAGCATCGGGACATGTGTATCTGTAGAGCTGAATCGACGCAGAATCATGCATATTATCGAGGCAACAGAAAGAATACCTGCGGTAATCAGACAATCCTTCAGTTTTTCAGGTAATACAGGCTTCTTTTTCATATAATTACTATACTTTAATTATTTTGTTTTTTGAGGTTTTTTCAGATGCTTAGCGAAATCTTAACAGGCTCCCAGACATCCTGCGGACGGCATCAACCCCTTTCTTTTCAGCGCTTAGAGCGATTGGGGCAATTTGATAATGTGACTCAGATCATATTGTGATTCAATTGTGAATCATTGAAGTTTATTGTAAACCTGTTTACCATATGACGAGTCGACATTAGTATCATCATATTATCCGTCTGTTGTATAATTAGTTAATATGATTCACAAATAACAGGAAGGAGTATTCATGGCAGCAGAAAAAACTGTTGATGTTAAATCATCAACAGATGACTCTCCTATCATTTTCTACACTTTTGAATACCTGAGCAATTCTGCACGCTTCCGTACGCTGCTTGAGGAGCGTTTCAGAAATACCGGTCATACCCGCAGGATCGTGTTCCGGCACTGGGACTGCTATCATGAGATCCCGGATACGGACGGACATCTATGCGTATGATGCATGCGCCATGTCTGCACTTGTCGACAAAGGGATCATCCGGGTGCTTCCAGAAATCATCGATACAGGCAATGTATTCGACTGAATCCTGAACAGCAGCCGGAGCCATTATAATGTCCCGCGCTTTACCGCTGTTTTGGTACATTTATTGCTGTTTATTATA
>SVDE01000224.1 GCA_015057955.1 Lachnospiraceae bacterium
AAGGGCTCTTTGGGAAGGCACAGCTAAACTCCCGGAGATCGAAATAGCTAACCCCGGCACGATCATGTGCAAAGACACGCTTACAAGTCTGCAGGCAGGGATACTGTATGGCAGGATCGGAGAAGCCGAGTACATCATAAAGAAGATGAAAGAAGAGTACGGAAGTGAGGACATCCCCGTTATTGCGACCGGAGGCATTTCCAAGATCATTTACCAGGAGACTGACAGCATTGATTACTGGGATCCGAACCTGACAATGTACGGACTCAGGATCATATATGAGAAGAACAAATAGTGTTTAAGATAGGTAATGTTGAAATAAGATCACGGGCGGTCCTTGGCCCCATGGCGGGATTCACGGATATGCCGTTTAGGGCACTCTGCTGCGAGCAGGGTGCTTCTCTTACCTATACCGAAATGATCAGCGCCAAGGGACTGCATTATAAGAACCGTAACTCCCTGCCGCTGCTCACCATTGCGGATAATGAAGGCCCGGTCGCTGTGCAGTTATTCGGTTCAGAACCTGAGCTCATGGCGGAAGAAGCACTGAAACTGCAGAACGGACCATATGACATCTTCGACGTTAACATGGGATGCCCCATGCCAAAGATAGTCAATAACGGAGAGGGTTCGGCCCTGATGAGGAATCCTGAGCTTGCCGGAAGGATCATCAGCGCCATGGCAAAAGCTCTTGAAAAGCCCGTCACGATAAAGATCCGTAAAGGCTTTAACAATAACGAGGTAAATGCCGTGGAGATGGCCAGGATAGCCGAGGCAAACGGAGCTGCCGCCATTGCGGTCCACGGAAGAACAAGGGAAGAGTACTACTCAGGCAAAGCCGACTGGGATATCATAAGGCAGGTAAAGGAAGCGGTCAGTATACCTGTCATCGGAAGCGGAGATATTTACAGCGCGCAGGATGCCAAAAGAATGATCGATGAGACCGGGTGTGACGCAGTGATGGGGGCAAGAGGAGCCAGGGGCAATCCCTGGCTGTTCCGGGAGATCAATTCATATCTCGAGACCGGGATGATACCCGAAAGACCGGACCGGGAAGAGATAAAAGAAATGGTGCTCCGCCAGCTGGAAATGATGGTGAACTTTACCGGGGAATACTCCGCGGTCAGACAGATGAGAAAGCATGTAAGCTACTACTGCAACGGATTTCCCAATGCTACAACGCTAAGGAGAGACATCAACCGGGCTGAAACAGTCGAAGACTTCGAACGAATCTTGACAACGTGGTAGCCTTAATATACAATACGGCAATGGTTTGATGGGACAGTGGCGCCAGGCGCCACGTCATTTTAATGTAAAGAAAAAGAAAGGCAGAAACATCACATGGCAGAGAAGCAGATCCTTACAAAGGAAAACCTTGAAAAATACCAGGCAGAGCTGGACGAGCTCAAGGTAGTAACACGAAAAGAGATCGCGCAGAAGATCAAAGAAGCACGTGAACAGGGCGACCTTTCAGAGAATGCCGAATATGATGCTGCGAAGGATGAACAGAGAGACATCGAAGCAAGGATCGAAGAACTTGAGCATATAATCGCAAATGCTGAAGTCATCGATGAGAGCACCGTCGACTACACAAAAGTTCATGTCGGATGTATTGTAACGGTAACCGACAAGGCAACAAAGAAAGACATGAAGTACAAGATCGTCGACAAGTCTGAGGTAAATGTCCTCAAGGCTCAGATCTCATATGACAGTCCCGTAGGCACAGCTCTCATGAACAAGGCTACAGGAGCTTCAGTTGAGGTCACAACACCGGCTGGTGTACTGAAATTAAAGGTCAAGAAGATCGAGAAGGCAGAATAAAAATGGCAGAACAGACACAGGATATCGGACAGCTTCTTAAAGTAAGAAGAGAAAAACTCAAGGCTCTTCAGGAAGCAGGCAAAGATCCGTTTGTTATAACAAAATATGACCAGACTCACCATACTGATGAAGCAGCAGCTCTTTACGTGGAAAAAGAAGCTATTCTTCTTGCAGGCAGAAAACCTGTAGATACCGAAGGAATGGATGAGCAGGCAGCAAGAGAAGCCGTCAACGCTGATTACAATGAGCGCAGAGCAATAATGGATGCTGATCCCATCCGCGTTTCCATCGCAGGAAGGATGATGTTCAAACGTGTAATGGGAAAAGCTGCATTCTGCAACATTCGCGACCTCAAGGGTGATATCCAGGTATATGTCGCCAGGGATGCGATCGGTGAAGAGGCATATGCTGATTTCAAGAAGTCTGACATCGGTGACATCTACGGTGTAAAGGGTTACATGTTCAGGACAAAGACCGGCGAGGTCTCACTTCACTGCGAACAGCTGACACTTCTTACAAAGAGCCTGCAGATACTTCCCGAGAAGTTCCACGGACTTACAGATACAGATGCACGTTACCGTCAGAGATACATCGACCTGATCATGAACAAAGACTCAAGGGATGTCTTTATCAAGAGATCCCAGATCATCAAAGAGATCAGGAAATTCCTTGACGGACGTGATTTTATAGAGGTAGAGACACCCACACTTGTAAGCAATGCCGGAGGCGCTGCTGCAAGACCGTTTGAGACGCATTACAATGCCCTCAATGAGGATGTAAAACTGAGGATATCCCTCGAGCTCTATCTCAAGAGGCTTATTGTCGGCGGACTCGAAAGAGTATACGAGATCGGCCGTGTATATAGGAACGAGGGTGTAGACACCCGTCACAACCCCGAGTTCACACTGATGGAGCTCTATCAGGCATACACAGACTATGAAGGCATGATGGAACTGACAGAGAGCATGTTCCGCCATCTTGCAAAGACTGTATGCGGAAGTGCTGTCATCAAGTACGGTGACAAGGTAATCGACCTTGAGCAGCCGTTTGCGAGAATGACCATGAACGATGCCATTCTCAAGTATGCAGGCATAGACTTCGACAAGGTTGAGACAGATGAAGAAGCCAAGGAGCTTGCAAAAGCAAAAGGCATTGAGTTTGAAGAGCGCCATACCAAGGGCGACATCATCAACCTGTTCTTCGAGGAGTTCTGCGAGGAGAAAATGATCCAGCCTACATTCATCATGGATCACCCGCTTGCGATTTCTCCTCTTACCAAAAAGAAACCGGGAGCACCTGACAAGGTTGAACGTTTCGAGTTATTCATAAATACATGGGAGATGTGCAATGCATATTCGGAGCTGAATGATCCGATCGATCAGAGAGAGCGTTTCGCACAGCAGGATAAGAATGCCGAGGCCGGCGACGAGGAAGCCCAGCATACAGATGAGGATTTCCTCAATGCGCTTGAGATCGGTATGCCGCCTACAGGCGGTATCGGATACGGCATCGACAGACTCTGCATGCTGCTGACTGACAGCGCTGCTATCAGAGATGTTCTTCTGTTCCCGACAATGAGGTCCCTCGATTCACAAAAGTCTACACA
>SVDE01000225.1 GCA_015057955.1 Lachnospiraceae bacterium
ATGACGATGATCTCACAATTATATTTGCGGCCTTCCGTTGGGAAGCGTCTCTGTCCGTATCCTTCCTTCACATATCGGGTCAGTGTCTGCCTGCTCACTCTAAGTAATGATAAAACTTCACCTGAACGCATAGTTGTCTCCTTTCATAGACTTATTATATAGCATCCAGGTGATAAATTATATTAAAATATAGATATATTGTTTAATAAATTTAACATTTTTCTTTACTATATCGAATCGAAAACATAATAATGCTATCGAAAAATGAGGCCTTCATCCAGAAGGAAATCTTCAACACCTACATACTGAATACCATTTTCATCCCGCCAGGGTTTCACATAGTCTTTAACGACTACAATTTTCTTGAAAGAATCAGGGATTCTGATGAGTGAAGCGATTTCCTGCTCCTTTTTGTCCGGATCATCAATGGATAGTGCAGATTGTATATAGCAGCGCTCATCGCCCCGGTTAACTACAAAGTCGACTTCCAGCTGCCTGCGGATGTTCTTTCCGGAATCATTCCTTAGATTCTGCTCGATCACACCGACATCCACATCGAAGCCTCTGCGTACCAGATCGTTGTAAAGGACATTCTCCATCAGATGCGTTTCTTCCAACTGTCTGAAGCTAAGCCTTGCATTCCGCAGTCCCGGATCGGAGTAATAGTATTTTACGGGCGTCTTGATATACTTCCTTCCCTTCACATCGTACCGTTCTGCTTTCCGGATCAAAAATGCTTCCATGAAAAAGCCAATGTATTTGTCAATAGTATCCGGCGCGATTTTGATCTGTCGTTCACTGGCAAAGGTATTTGAAAGCCTGCTTGGATTAGTCAGGGAGCCTACCCCGGAGGCAAGTACATTTAACAGGATCTCTAAAACGTCTGTATCATTGTTCACTTGATGACGCTCCAGAACATCCTTGATGTAAGTGCGATTGAACAAATCCCTCAGATAACGGCTTTTCTCCTCATGTGACTTCAGCGTCCACACCACGGGCATACCCCCATAAGTGTAGTAATCACGCCATACGCCGCGTTTATCTCCCTGATATTGCTCGTATACTTCTGCAAAAGAGAGCGGGTTGACACGAATCTCATCGCCTCTGTCCCGGAACTGGGTGACGATATCGGAGGAAAGCATTTTAGAATTGCTGCCCGTCACATAAATATCAGCATTCGGAAGCTTCATGAGCCCCAGCACGACATCGATAAAAGTGAGCTTCTCTTTCGGATCATCTACATACGGATTTGGGATTTCGGTCACAAACTGGATTTCGTCGATAAACACATAATAGCGTTTATCCTTATCCGGCATTCTCTCTTTAATGACCTTGTTCAGCTCATAGGGATTACGATATCTGGCATTATCGATTTCGTCCAGAGCAAGTCCTACGATCTGATCTTCTCCGATGCCGTTTTCCAGGAGATACTGACGGTATAGGATAAACAAAAGATAGGACTTTCCACTGCGTCGCAGACCTGTAACGACCTTGATGCGCCCATTGTCCTTTTTCCGGATCAACTGGTCCATATATTGTTTTCTCGCATATTGCATCACCACGGCCTCCATGATTTTTTTGCGGCATTCCGCATTTTTTTCACGGGCAATCATAGCATGCGACTCACAAACTCAGCAAGTCTTATGCGTGATTTTTTTGCGGATTCCGCATTTTTCATTCCTCCGGGGCTTCGACACTGACAAAGACGAAACAAGCCATCTAAGCTTATGGTGCCTCGTTTACAATGTCTCGAATAGCAACCTTTATCCCAAGGCGCTGCAGTACTTCTTCCGCTTCACGTGCAAAAGGTCCGCTGCGTCTGATCATCTCAATACAGAAATCCACGTTATCTTCATCCGTCATGTCCTTACATCTCCCGCAGTCATATGTGCGGTAGCTATACGCGTCACATTCGCTTGGCGGCCAGCTGTAGCCGGTCAGATAGCAGAAGGCAAACGTGCTTCGGCTGTCCCTGTATTTTCTGAAAGCCGAAGCCTTGAGGGCCTCAACATCGTCTTCGCGCTCAACCTGCTCGCACAGCACATAATACGTACGATAGATCTCATCATCGGGGTCATCGATGTTGACAGGCTCTTCCGGCATTTCGGTAATGCCGTACTGCCTCATAACTTTCTCTTTAAGGCGGTCGCGCCCCTTGAGGATCAGATATTCTATAAGCCGCCGATCCTTCCTCCGGTCAAGATCCCTGATATCCCATAATGAGATCATACCAGCTTCAATCCTGTCCCAGTTTTCCTCTCTGAATATCTTTACGCCCATCACACATCCTTTCAGTCCTGCGACGGACTCCGGCCACCGGTGACCACGCTGGTGCCTCGCCCCTTGTCTTGTCTGCCCACGTCGTATTCAAACGTCTCAGAGCACGCTGGTGCCTGACACTATATAAAATAGACAAATAATCGCGCCGTATATTTTAGAAAATCTTTATGTTGTCAGGTACAACGTCTTTTCTCCCTGATGTCATTATCTAAAGATTCCTTACGTATTTACATTTTGGAAACCCTGAGCATCCATAGAATTGATTACCGGCAGAGTTTCCTCTCTTAGCAGTTCGGAGAACAAGCATTTTTCCGCAACGAGGACAGACAGGCTGACTGTACTTCTTTTCAATGTCTGCTATATGTGCCTCCTTGACCGACTTGTCAACATCGGTAAGAACCTTCAATTTCTCATAGAGCGTCTCCACGTCTTCCACGGCATCTGCGTGGCTGTCCCAAATGTTCCTGACAGCAGCATATGTGCGGTCACGTTTGATGACTGCGACATCTGCACTGTTAACATCCACTTTCTTCAGTTCACATCGCTCAGAAAAAACGATAATCGAGAACAGCGGGACATTCGCTCCCACATATTTCTGCAGCCATTTAATATGTGTTTTGTTCTGTCTAACAGGATTATAAAAACTGTGCTTTTGACGATTGGGCAGCATCACAGTCCAATATTGCCCCTTCTCATCGCCAAAGATCCATCCGGAATAGTTTTTGCTCTCAAATACAAATATCCCTTTCTGCGTGACATAGAGCACATCAATCTCGGAGGTTTCCCCGTTGTCTTTGGGGATGTAAACATTCCTTAAGATTCTGCCTTTTCGGCCAAACAGCTTAACAAGCTTAAGTTCCCGTTCAGTTAGTTTTTCACCATGCCTTCCGTGCCATTCCGCATCGAAGATTGAATCGATAGCTATGGCAATTAGACTTTTAGCCATGCATGCCTCCATAAATAAGCTCACGATCACCCGTTGGCTGACGCCATAAAAATGGGCAGATAACCACACCATGCATTTTACATACTCTTTATGGTAACCCCCTGCGGTCCTTTTTGGGTCCTTGTCCTGCGGCCGAGTCTGAAGGCAAAGATCCCCGCGAGGACCAGCCGGGCGGCAGTGTTGACTGCCAGATA
>SVDE01000226.1 GCA_015057955.1 Lachnospiraceae bacterium
TGGCTCAGGATCTCTGAAGGAACATCTGAAGGTATCTGGGTCACAAAGTATACGCCCACGCCCTTTGAACGGATGAGCTTGATGATCTGGGAGATCTTGTCATGAAGCGCCTTGGGTGTGTCATCAAAGAGAACATGTGCCTCATCAAAGAAGAACACGATACGCGGCTTGTCCAGATCGCCAACTTCCGGAAGTGTCTCATAAAGCTCTGTGAGCATCCAGAGCAGGAACGTTCCGTAGGTCTTAGGGCTCTGGAACAGCCTTTCACTTGAAAGGATGTTGATCATTCCTCTGCCGTATGCGTCTGTTCTGATCCAGTCTCTTACGTCAAGCGCAGGCTCTCCGAACATGTTAGTTCCGCCTTCCTGCTCGAAAGCAAGGAGTGCTCTCTGGATGGCGCCTATGCTGGCTGTAGAAACATTGCCGTACATTGTT
Organism: Lachnospiraceae bacterium; assembly: GCA_015057955.1. GTDB lineage: Bacteria > Bacillota > Clostridia > Lachnospirales > Lachnospiraceae > RGIG5612. The sequence continues at coordinate 436 of SVDE01000226.1, forward strand.
GTGTACTCATCCCTGTTTTCTCCGACAAACTGAAGCATTGCGCGAAGATCCTTGAGATCGAGCAGAAGAAGTCCCTGATCGTCAGCTACCTTAAACACAATGTTAAGGACACCTTCCTGAACATCAGTAAGCTTAAGGAGCCTTGCAAGGAGCATCGGTCCGAGTCCGGACATGGTCACCCTTACAGGATGTCCTTTCTCTCCGAACAGATCCCAGAAAGTGGTGGGATATGATTTAAACTCCCAGTTATCTATGCCAAAAGAGCTTATGCGCCTTTGCATGTCTTCCGAGTCTGTACCGGGACGGCACATTCCGGAAAGATCGCCCTTTACGTCACTGAAAAATACGGGGACGCCAAGATCCGAAAAGGACTCGGCCATTACCTTTAAAGTGATCGTCTTACCGGTTCCTGTCGCGCCTGCGATCAATCCATGTCTGTTTGACATTCTGGGGATCAGGTTAAGATCCTTGTCACCTGCTTTTGCTATCCAGATCTTATTATCCTTTAACATATGACTTCTCCTTTATCCGTTTATTTTTCTATTTGACAGTGCATCTTAAAAACGCGTCCCATCTGAACACATAATATCACCAGTGACCGCTCGTGTCTATCGGCTTGAAGCCATCAGACACATCATTTTTTTACTACATGTTTATTGGTCTTCCATCTGCCCGACATATAGAAAATTATGCCTATGAAGAACGGAGCAAATCCGCTTACATAGTTGCCCAGCCAGAAGCCTATGTACTCCATTTTGAAGACAAGGCCGAACAGGAGGCTGAGTCCGATCCTGAGCACAAAAGCATCAAGGAGTGCTACTGCCATGTTGACAGAAGCGTTTCCGCTTCCGTTAACAAGCGAATTTGCACCTGATCTCAAAGCGCTCGCGAAGAATCCGAGCACTGCCATGGGAACAAATTCGATGCCGACCGCGATCAGCGTCTTGTTGATCTGAGGATCGACTGTCATAAGATCCCTGCTTGCGAAGAGACCGAACACCTGCTCCGGGAAGATCATGAGGACCGCCGCGAGTATGGCAGTTATGGCTACGTTGATTATCCAGACTGACAGCATCACCTTCAGTACCCTGTTATATTTTTCGGCGCCAATGTTCTGGCCGATCATGGACGCGCCTGCAGTATTAAGGGAATTTGAGACCAGGTTTCCGATCTGGTTAAACTTGTTTCCTATTGCGGTTATGGTCGTTACCGCAAGTCCATAGCTGTGGATGAATGAATTTGTAAACAGTTTGGATAGGGAAATAGCTGCGCTCTTGAGTGCCATGGGTATACCGAGTTTGACCAGCGTCTTGAACATGCTCCAGTCCATCCTCAGGTCTTCCTTCTTCATCTCAAAGCCCAGTCTCTGGCGGTTCTTTCCAAGATATATCAGTGCGCTTATAAAGCTTATCGCCTGAGCCATTACGGTTGCAAGAGCTGCTCCCTGGGCTCCCATTTTGAACACTGCGACAAAAAGAAGGTCCAGAAGGAGATTGACTATGGCAGCTGTCGCTATGAAAACAAATGGTCTCTTTGAATCTCCAAGCCCTCTCATCACTGCACTCACGGCATTATATCCGTAAACAAATACGATACCGCTCATGGACACGACCGAATACCCGAGAGCTTCCGAAAATGCCTCTGCCGGAGTATTCATCCATACGAGAAGGTGCCTTCTGAGTATCAGAGCAATAGTTGTGTTGATCACTGCTGCGCCGCCGAGTGTAATGGCAAATGTACCGATAAAACGGCCTATGCGGTCCCTGGCCCCCGCTCCAAGCAGCTGGGCTACTATGATCTGGGCGGCGGATGAAAATCCCATTATGAGCACAGTGAAAAATTCGGTTATCTCGCCTCCGACAGCAACACCTGAAAGACCTGTCTGCCCGCAGAAATTACCCACGATTATCATGTCTACCATGTTGTAGACGATCTGCAGGAGATTTCCGAGGAACAACGGTATTCCGAATTTTACCAGCGGTCCAGTTATCGGGCCGACGGTATAATCATTTGTGAAGTCTTTTGCCATTTTTCAACCTTCCATTGTTGCTTTTCGAATGCCTCTAAAAAATGTTTGACATATCAGGGACATGCACATATAATTAGTCTCGCTTGCCACCCGGCAGGCACATAAAACGGGGTGTAGCTCAGTTTGGCTAGAGCGCTTGATTTGGGATCAAGAGGCCGCAGGTTCAAGTCCTGTCACCCCGATAATATATAAAACCGGAATGCACTAATGCATTCCGGTTTTTCAGTCTCCCGGTTTACTTTAAACTATTCGGTTTACTCTTTTCCAGTCCAGCAGTAAGTGCAGACGCTGTCCGGATCTATGCCTATGGCATCAAGGGTTCCGTTAACGCTCTGATATCCGAGTGAGTCAAATCCGAGCATTCCGCATATCTCTTTCAGGAGCGCCTGTCCCCTGTCAGTTGTGGCATCAGAATACTCATGAAGGAACTTAATGCCTTCATCTCCCTCAAGTTTATTTACAACCTGCCTTGCTATCAGCTCCATGTCGGAATTGCTCCTTGAGAAGTTCAGGAACTTGCATCCGTACATGATAGGCGGGCACGCGGATCTCATGTGCACTTCCTTTGCGCCGGCGCCGTACAGGAAATCCACTGTTTCCCTGAGCTGTGTTCCACGGACGATAGAATCGTCCACGAACAGGAGCTTTCTGTCCCTTATAAGTTCCGTGATCGGGATCTGCTTCATCTTCGCTACCTGATTGCGCATGCTCTGGTTAGTAGGCATAAAGCTCCTCGGCCAGGTAGGTGTGTATTTTACAAACGGCCTTGTCATCCTTATGCCGCTCTCCATCGCATATCCAAGGGCATGGGGAATACCTGAATCAGGAACGCCTGATACGGAATCTACTGCAGGAATGACACCTCTTTCCCTTTCGCTGCGGGCCATGATCGCACCGTTGCGGTTTCTCATGACCTCA
>SVDE01000071.1 GCA_015057955.1 Lachnospiraceae bacterium
TCTTCTTCATCGTAATATTCCCAGGCGTCCTTGATCCATCCGGTCCTCACATGTCCATCTTTTTCATCGAAGAAATAAAGATAATCCTCATCTGCTTCTTCGTCCCAGAGCCAAGTACGGCCTTTGGCCATCTCACCGTCTTCGTAATAGTAGTGAGTGTGTGTCGCATCCCAGTGACCACCTGCAGGCGGATAGTACGGTTCATCCCCGTCGCCTCTGTGGAAACGAACGGAGTACATGATTTCCTCGTTCAGATCGTTTTTGAAATAGTAGAAAGTATATAGATCTTCTCCGTTCTCAGGGAAATCGAAAGTCCATTCGGTTTCTCCGTCTTCGGTATTTATTTCTATATTTCCGCCTTCATCTTCGGATTCGCCTTCCCAGAATCCATATGCATTGTCAAGATACCAATCCTCTCCCAAAGTAAATGCTACGCTGGGAGCAGTTCCTTCATATTCATAGATATCATAATAATTAATGGCGTAATTATCCGGGTCTTCCTCTTCACCATCTATTACCAGCTTGGTAATGAAAGCGGGAAACTCTTTGGCTGTAATTGTAGTGCTGATTGTATATTCTTCGTCATCCAGCGCATATGTTACATAAAGCTCTGTTTCGCCTGCTTCCAGTGGCTGCAGGTCATAGTCCCAGATATCATTCTCATCCCCGTGGCATACAACATCAATTATGTCCGTATCTTCCACCCAGACATCAAGGATATCAGTTTCATCCAGGGCTCCGGTGAATTCAATTGACTGACCATATTCACATCCGATCCACGCAGTAAAGGGAACAAGTTTTATTTCAGGCTCATTGGTATCCTCCACATCGGTCAGCACTCCGTCTTCATCGAAAGTGTAATACACGCCATCTTCGAACAGCTCATATCTTCCGTCAGCAACCGCAAAGTAATTATCAGGATAGAAATAGTAATCGTCTCCGTCTATTGTCTGCCAGCCTGTCTGAAGGATGCCGGTTTCTTCATCGGCATAGTAATGATCATATCCCCCGATCACTTCTTCACCTTCATCGTTTGTGGTCCAATACGGTCTTTCGAACAGGCCATAATACAATGCGCCGTAATCATCAAAGAAATATGGCTCATCATCGATAGCCACCACCATCTGGCGGCTGGTGTAAGCGGTAAAGTAATCCGGATCGAAATAGTAGGTATCGCCCTCTATTTCCTGCCAGCCACTCTGAAGAACGCCATCTTCGTCAGCATAATAATAGTACGTAAGTTCCTCATCCACATATACGGAGAAGAAATCAGTCTGCAGCGTGCCGTCCTCTTCATCGAAATAATAATAATCATCGCCTATCTGAGTTATTCCTTTAGCCACGTTATCATTGGCATCAAGAAGATAGTGCGTGTGAGTCTCATCCCAGCAGGGATACTCTACCGTCTCGTCCGCAAACGCGGTCATAGGCGTAAAAGTAAGCAGCATTGCAAGTGAAAGCAATACTACCAGCAACTTTCTTTTCATAAAAACCTTCCTTTCCAAACCATTTTCACTTTAATGATTTAAATTGATTTGTTAAGATTATTATAACACATTTTTATTAAAATTTGTATTATAAATATAACTTTTTTCATTGTATGTATGCCCTTTGAAATATCTGTTTTTCTGCTGTATAATATGAATATGCTTAATAAACTGAAACTCATCACAATTATTCTTATATTGACCTGCTTGCTGACAGCACAAAGTGTTTTTGCAGAATCAGACATTTTCAGCTTCAGTGAGTATGAAGGGTCTGCAGTTACCGACAATGCCACCATGGACCGCGTCTACCTGTTTTCCCTTAAAGACAGTCCGAACAGCGAAATGCTGCTGGTAGAGTCCAATGGACATTACGGTCTGATCGATGCTTCATACCGTTCCACCGACTCCTTTACAGGTATGAACGGGGAAACCATCAGTGCTCCTGCGGATCTGGCTTTGAGCTGCTCTTCGTCCAACGGTCTGTTAAACGCTCAGTATATGATCGAAACGCTGGGCATAAGGCATCTGGACTTCATCATCGGCACCCACGCTCACTCTGACCACATCGGCGGCATACCGGAAATAGCCGAAATGGAATACATGGGTGTCAGATTGGTCGATTCCGACACCATATATTTCTGCAAAGATTACAAATCCATCAACTATAAGGAAGATGTAACATGGGAAGACCCCGAATTCGCTTATGCGGCAGAAGAGTCCATAAAGAGCGCAGGTGGTTCTGTAGTTCACGTGAATCAGAACTATTACGGCGATGAGATCTCAGGCATTGAACTCGATTATTCTGAAATCACTGATGCCATAAACAGCATCTCCGGACTGGCAGACGCAGAATACTTCCCTGGATCCTTGACAGATGCTTACGACGATGTTCTCTCTTTCGGTATGGGCGACTTCAGGATATCGATATATAATCTGTTCACCACCAGAACATCTGAGAATACTGAAGGTGAAAACGTAAACGCTATCGTTGCACTTATCACTAAAGGAGAAGATAGTATCGTTTCTCTTTCCGACATAAATGTGGAGCAGTCAGTAGCTCAAAAGATTTCCGGGCACATCAGCGATGCTCTTTCAGGGAGGAGAGTAACTTTCCTTATAGATGCTCACCACGGGGTCCGCAATTACAGCAATTCCCTGGAGGAGGCGGATAACTATCGCCCTGTATATGATCTGAGGAGCTCATCTTCGCAATCCGCCAACGACTGCTACTTTAATTTCATTTCATATCTGGGATCTAATTACTTGACTGAATTCTACTCAGCCGGAGATAACGAAGGCGCCATAGTCTGCGACCTGACGAAAGGGACCGGCATTTATCAAATACTGGGTACAGGTATGTACGCCCAGCCCGCAGAACCTGAGAAAGCCTCATACTATAGCAGGACAGGATGGCATGCTTGGGATTATGACATTAAAGCGGGCAAATCCCGAAACGCCTACTGGAAATATTTTGACGGAGAAACTTTTGTCAGCGGATGGCAAACTATCAATGATGAATTGTACTTTTTCGATGACTCCTGCATGATGGTTTCCGAGTGCTGGATGAGAGATGATAACGATTGGCACTGGCTTACCAAAAACGGCAATGCTCTCAGGTCGAAATGGCTGATGTTCGAAGGCGACTGGTATTATCTTAATGCTGACGGATATAAAGCCACAGGTTGGACAAAGATATCAGGGTACTGGTATTTCATGGATAAAGTAGGTGTCATGCAGACTGGCTGGCAAAAGATCGATGGCAAGTGGTATCACTTCAGTTCATCCGGAGCTATGCAGACAGGCTGGAAGAAAATCGGAAACAAATGGTATTACTTCAGCGCCTCCGGAGCCATGCAGACAGGCTGGATAAAGGACAATGGCAATAAATATTATCTCAACGCTTCCGGAGCCATGCTGACCGGTTGGCAAAAGATCGATGGCAAGTGGTATTATTTCAACTCATCCGGAGTTATGCAGACAGGTTGGAAGATGATCTCCGCCAAGTGGTACTATATGGATAAAACAGGGGTTATGCAGACCGGATTAAAGAAAATTTCCGGCAAGTATTACTTCCTCGATTCTTTTGGAGTTATGCAGACTGGGCTGGTGAATATTTCAGGTAAATGGTATTATTTCGATGCTTCCGGCGTCATGCAGAGCAACTTGCCCGTTTCGTTGCTGTAGTCCACAAAAAAGAATGATCTGCAGACTGTATAAGCAATATAAAAAGGAACCGGATAAACTTCCGGTTCCTTCTTTGTTTTCTGAGTTATTTACTTTTCATTGATTACTTGCCGTCCCAGGCGCCGTTGCTGCCAAGATTGTATGTCAGATCTCCGATAGTAACGATACCGGTCTGCATGACACCGCTTGAATTGAAGTAATACCACTTATTATTTACATCCCACCATCCGGTGATCATCCAGCCCTCATCTTTATAGAACAAGTACCATTTTCCGCTGATTTGAAGCCAGCCTGTCACTGGTTTTCCGTTCTTGAAATAGAACCATTCATCATTTGACTTTCTCCATCCCTCCGGTTTGGAGATCCAAACTCCGCTGGAGTTGAAATAATAGTATTTGCCATCAATTTCCTCATACCTGTTTGCGAACATTATCGGCAGATCCTCATCCCCGAAGTAATACCACTTGCTGCTGATCTTCTGCCAGCCGGTCAATGCCTTTCCGTTCCTGAAATAATACCAGTCACCTTCAAAATCCGATATCCATCCATTAGGGTTGGATATCCATGTGCCGTTTTTATTGAACATATAAGACTTACCATCCACATAGACGTATGTATTGCACATTACTGCAAAATCACGATAGAAATAATACCACTTTCCGCTGATCTTCTGCCATTCGGTCACCGCCTTGCCGTTCCTGAAGTAATACCATTCACCGTATTTGTTCTCCTGCCAGCCCGACGGACTGGATACCCAGGCACCGCTTTTGTTAAAGAAATAGTATTTTCCGTCTATCTCTTCATACCCGGTGTACATTTCGTAATCAAAATAGTACCATTTATTGCTTATCTTCTGCCAGCCATCCTGCAGGACTCCCTTGGAGTTGGCATAGTACCATTCTGTGTATCCGGTCATTTCATTTGATTTTATCCAGCCGGTCTGCATTACACCGCTTGCATTAAAGTAATAGTCTGCGCCATCGATCCAAAAGAACCCGGTAGCCATTTCTCCGGTATCAGGATCAAAATAGTACCAATTGCCGCTGAGCTTCTTCCAGCCATACTGCAGAGCACCATTGGAATCCGTATAATACCAGGTTGTTTCCGTAGCCTTCGGCCCCAGATCAGTGCTGTAATAAGTGCGGTCTTCCCTTGCCCATCCGCTGGCTGCAGCACCATCAACTCCAAGGAAATAATCTTCTCCATCTATTTCACATATCCCAGTATACATATAATAAGTATCCGGATCAAAATAGTATCTTTTGCCATCGATGGTCTGCCAGCCTGTTACCATCTTGCTGTCTCTGTAGTAATACCTATAACCATCCTCATCTACCCAGCCATCCGGAACATCTCTAGACTCAGTATTTTTCTGAACCGTTGCCTCTTCAGTAACTGTTGCCTCTTCCATAGTCACATTTGCATCAGCCTCATCTGAAATCTGCTGATCTGATTCAGTTTCGTCCGGGACCTTCTGATCCAGTGCTATCTCATCAGCTGCTGCCTCTGTGTCTGCGTAGCCTACCATCGGTATAAATGTAAAAAGCATCACCAGCGACAGCAAAACTGCCAATATTTTTCTTTTCATGGGATCTTCCTTTCTAAACCATTTCATCATTATGATTTAAGTAAAAAGATTATATCATATTTTTTGCAGAAGAAAAACTTATAAATACAAACAACTCTCGCCATTATCCTTCAGCAAGCCACTGACTGCAGGTCTGCAGATCCTCCGCTAAAAAAGCGGTGGCCGGATCTTCTCCGGCCACCGTTCATATTTTTTCTTTATACCATATATCCGGAAGCATCGAAGGTATATTGCTTACCATCAATGGTTACGGTAGTATTCTTAGCATACCATCCACTGGTATCGCCGAACCACCACTTTTCACCGGATTTCTTCCATGAGCCTTTGTACTTGTAAGTCCAGGTTCCGTTGGCATTCAGCCACCAGTAGCCCTTGACCCATTCATTGGCCGCCATAACTCCGGATGACTTGAAGAAATAATCCTTATCATCGATCTTCTGCCAGCCGGTAAGCATTTCGCCGGTCTCGTGGAAATAGTACCACTTGTCAGAGATCTTCTTCCAACCGGTCTGAAGAACGCCGGATGTATTGAAGTAATACCACTTTTCATCTATCTGCTGCCAGCCGGTCTGCATCACGCCAGATTCATCAAGGTAATAATCCTTGCCAGATATGGTCTGCCAGCCGGTCTGCATCACGCCTGTAGCGTCGAGATAGTACCACTTGTCGGATATCTTCTTCCAGCCTGTCGCCATGATTCCGGTATCATTGAAGTAATACCACTTATCGGATATCTTCTTCCAGCCTGTTGCCATGGATCCGGAATTGTTGAAGAAATACTTGCTGCCGTCTATATCCTGCCAGCCTGTCTGCATCACGCCAGACTCATCGAAGTAATACTTCTTTTCCTTGATCGTCTGCCAGCCTGTCTGCATCACGCCGGATGCGTTGAAGTAATACCACTCTTCGTCTATCTGCTGCCAGCCTGTCTGCATTACGCCGGAGGCATTGAGATAATATGTTTTGCCTGATACTTCTATAAGGCCGGTCTGCATAGCTCCGGTCTCATCCATGTAATACCACTTGTCAGATATTTTCTTCCAACCGGTCTGTTTCTCGTCATTGACGTAATAGTACCATACTCCGTCTTCTTTCATCCAACCGTTCTTTGGAACTATCTTAGGAATTGCTCTTTTCTCAACATGTGAAGGATCGTTAGCACAGACTCTCTCCTCGAGACCTTCTTCGTTGATCGTGGGTTCTTTGACTACTGTCCACTCGCCCCAGTCGTGTCCGATCGCAGGGATGACTTCCTGAGCAACCAGGATTTCTCCGCATCTTGAGCATTTCTTACCTTCAGTTAAACCAGTCTCTGTACAGGTAGGTTCTGCTGCTGCCATAACCTCTTCAGCATGGCCGAGGGCAGGAATAACTTCCTGAGCAACCAGAATCTCTCCGCATCTTGAGCACTTCTTACCTTCAGTCAAACCGGTCTCTGTACATGTGGGCTCTATTGCCGCCAGCACTTCTTCGGCATGGCCGAGGGCAGGCACTATTTCCTGTGCTACGAGTATTTCCCCGCATTCAGAACACTTCTTGCCTTCTGTAAGACCTGTCTCAGTGCAGGTTGGAGCTACGGCCTCAATTATTTCTTCGGTATGCTTATGTGTATTGTAAGCAGGGTCCAGGTCATCAGGATAGAACCATTTACCTTCTCCATCAGTAGCCATGGGATACATTATCAGACCATTATTCCCCTCAAGTCGATCCGGGTATATAGTGAATACAATTCCATTACTCGTGTAGACTTTGTTTCCTACGTGTTCGTAAGTATTATGAGGCCCCCCATCTCCGGATCCTCCTGCAGCGTAATACGTTATTCCCTGATAAGTTACGGTTGAAGAAGGATTGGTTGATTTCTCTATATCTTTGTTAAAGGCAGCACTTCCGCGGTTGAACCATCCCAGCTGCGCACCCGGTGAAAGACCCTCATAGAACCAGCCATAATCGTCTCCAAGGTGATCAATAGCATAATCATCCCCAAATCCATATCCCCTGACAATTACCCATTCTGCATCATCTCCCGATGTTTCAACGTAGTAGTATGAAGCTGCAAGTGGAATGGTTTCAGTATCTTCTGCCAGCAGGCGGCCGAACTCATCGAAGGTATATGTCTGCCCATCAATAATCCTTTCTCCGGTCACCATTGCTCCACTTTCATCGAAGTAGTAGCGACAGATGGGGCCTATATCCTGCCATCCGGTCTGCCTGTATCCTTCTTCATCGAAGTGATACCAGTTGGTTCCATCCAGAAGCCAGCGGTCGGTGTGATAATTACCGTATCCATCATAATAGCGCCAGCCTCCTTCTTCCCTTGCCCAGCCTGTTAAAGGCTCTCCTTCCATCCAATTAACACTACCGCCGTAGTCCTGTCGAATACCTGCAGGGTTGCCTGAAGTATCGCCTTCTGACCAGGACGGATCCCCGGCAGGATAAAAGACATTACAATTATAAATATATGTGAAGCATCTTGCGCCAAACTCAGGTGCACAGCCCGTGAACTGGATACAATTTATTTTTCTCACACCATAAAGCGCATCATCTGATAATTCTGTGAGGCCTTTACCAAAAACCAGCTTTCTCAGATAAGTATTATTTGCAAAGCAACGATCTGCAATGCGTGTCACTGTATCAGGAACAGTATAACTATCACTTTCAACTCCGCCAGGATATCCAACAATTACGGTCTTGTCTTTATTGAAAAGTATACCGTTTATAGAAGAGAAATATGCATTTGAGGGATCCACTTCTATGGCTTTGATGCCACTTCCGCTAAATGCTCCGTATCCTATATATTCTACTGACTCAGGAATCAGGATTGCCGTCATTTCTTCACATAAATAGAATGCATCCTCGCCAATAGACACCAGACTTTCCGGAAGAGTTAAATCGTTTTGCTTGCTACAGTAGTAAAAAGCCCTGTCTCCTATTGTCGTTACACCGGCAGGTAACTTAAGCCCGGTCAACGAACTGCAATATGAAAATGCATCATCACCTATGGATGTTACGCTATCAGGTATCGTTACTGAAGTCAGATTGCGACATCCACTGAATGCACCTACTCCAATTGAGAGCACACCGTCGGGTATCACGTATTCATCGCCCTTTCCTTCAGGATACAGTATAAGCGTTGTCTGATCCTTATTGAAAAGTACTCCGTTCAGGGTTGAGAAATATGCGTTTGCAGGATCCACATTGATTGAGTAAAAGCCACAGCGTGAAAATGCATTGTCGCCTATTTCTTCCAGCGACGCAGGGAAATAAATCTCAGTTATTTCGCTGCAGCCTTCAAACGCATTATCACCAATAGATACGAGCCCGTCAGGGATCGTCACAGATGTGATCTCGTAATAATGCCGGAAAGCATTTTTTCCTATAGAAGTAACGCCGGGTTCTATTACAACTTTCTTGATGTTGTAAATGTTATCAGCCCACGGCTGATTCCATTCGTAATCATACATTGGCCCGGTGCCGCTGATGATAAGGGTTCCATCATCGTTAATGACAAATGTCAGATCATCTCCACAGGAATTCGCGTTCCCGGAAATGTCACCCGCATCACCTGAAGCATCACCGGATCCCGAAGTTACGTTCACGTTATATCTGCCGTATACTTTTGCCGTTTCACTGTTGTAAAAGACTATTGTGGCTGTTCCTTCATAATTGCCGGTGATACAAAACATTCTCGTATTACCAACGGACCTTTCGTCAGCTCCTTGTGTGGGACTAACGGTCACACAATCGCTGCTGACCTCAACTTCGGGATTTTCAGGTCCATTCGTATAAGAGCAGTCATTACAAAGAAAATTCACATATACAAAGCTACCTGCAGCTAAATAAAGATCTTCTCCCTGATTATTATCGTAATCATTAGGAGTGAAAGTGTATACAAACTCCTGATCGATAAGAGTGTTTCCATCTTCATCCCATGCATTGATGCTGATATTATAATCGCTTATGCTTCTTATCTTATTTTCAGTGTATAATTCATTTATTATGCGCTGAAGATAAACGCTTTGGATCTCATCTTCGGAAAACTCATAGTATTCCCAGGTCTCCGGTTCATCATTCAGGACCCCGATCCTGCATCCAAAAACATCAACGCCACTTCCCCAGATCACTTTGCCAAGTCCATTGACACTGAATGATCCATATCCCGCATCCCCTGATGCGGAAGCCTTCGCTGCATATGCCTGATCATTTCCATCATCTGCATATCCGATCACAGCGAACTGCGAGAAGACCATCATGACCGCCAGCACTATTACCAGCAGGCGCCTGAGCGATCCTTTTGATAATTCAAAATCAAATAACATAAATAACTCCTTTCCACTAAACGATTCTTTACTCCAAATTATCTTTTATTTTAATTCTTTCCGAATTATAAACAAATAGTGAAACCATGACTATCATCATCCCGAAGTTTGTAGCCATTGGCGTGTTGACCGTGCTTTGGCCCAGGTACGCCATCAGCGGCAGGTAGAAGGCCATAACCGGGGTTCTCCACAGTCTGCCGGTGAAGAAGCGTTTGATGATCCCTGCCCACATCAGGATCCAGCCCGTAAGTCCGGCGATGCCCATTGACAACAGTATCTGCAGCGGTTCACTGTGAGCCGCCAGCACTCTTCTGGTAAATCCTACGGGCATATCCTTGAAGTACTGACCGAGCATCTCGGGTCCCACGCCGAATATCTTATTAACGGGGCCGAGCCCAGCGAATACTTCAACTGCTTTTTTCCAGATGCTTCCTCTGTATGAGCCCCATCTTACCCCGAAGGATACAGCAGTCTTGTATACGAAGTATATTACTGCAGCGGCCAGCGCGATCTCGCCTGCTATGATTATAACTTTGCAAAGTTTTTTTGCGGCAGATTCGTTCATCAGGTTGAAGACCAGTATGCCGATTATTCCGATGGCCATTAGTCCGATATACACCGGCTGTTTCAGGAAGAAGGCCGACAGCCCGTCGATCATAGCGCTCTTTTCGACAAAGGCCGGGTGGAGCGATACCAGCATTGAGGCAAGTCCATATATTACTACCAGAACTGAAAACCTGGTAGCTGAGCTTTTGGTCCGGAACATGTGAGGCAGCGCAAAGAAAGCGCATACTCCCAGCCCCAGGAGCAGGCTGTCGCTTCCGGTGAGCACCATATTCAGCTCTCCAAGGGCGAGGATCAATATATATATGATCTGCGATGCTATGCCCTTAGCGCCTATATAGAAACAAGCGAACATCGGTATCAATAGACACAGGTATCCGGAGAACCAGTTTACATTGCCTATTGTCGATATATACTGATAGAACTGGCTTGGATCGATGTTCTTGTGTATACCGAGCACATCTGTACCAGCGGAGTGCATAATGCCAACGACGAATATGAAGATGTTGACGGCAATCACCGGAAGCCAGAAGTTCTGGCTCATGTAGAACGATTTGGATAAGTACATATAGAGGAACGCTCCCATCAAAAAAGCGAAGCCTCCTACACACCAACCCTGCTCTCCCCAGAAGGCAGCTTTAAAACTGCCGCAAAGGAAACACGAAATGATCGCGGCGCAGGCCATTATGACAATGCCTGCATCCGTGAGTGATGCTTTTGGTTTAAGCTTCGTTACGTACTTATTGCCAAGAACTGAGAACGCTATGAGGATCGCGCCTGCGATACAGCCAGCGTCGAACGCATGGCCTTTCGCCTGAAGAATGTTGAAATAGCGGTTCTCAACATAAAGCGGAACCACTATCATCATCCACCAAAGTATAAAGACAGACACCGGGTTCGTTATGTCTGTCTTTTTTAATTCTGATGTTACTTTTTTCATAGAGACGCTAAATCCAAATCAAAACGATCTTTTGTTAAGTAATAGTCATTTCTTTTTTCCATAATAACACATCGGCATGCTGAAATCAACGGAAACGGAACACTAAAAAGGACAGGCATTATTTTATAACGCCTGTCCTTTAACAATTATAGGTGTGCTTTTTTATCCGCAATTTTTACAAGCCCTTGTTTATTTTATGAATAATCAATATTTATACCTGTAGTGCCCTTTGCTGCAGTCAAACTCAAATCCGATAGGCAGAAGACCCTCTCCTTTGATCGATCTTATGTTCACAATATCAAATTCTGTTATTCCCAGATCTGAGGCTGCCTTTTTCAGGAACGCAGATCTCGTGTCCTCCACGTAGCTCGTATCGAATTCTCTAAGTTCATCAAGGGTATCAAATTCGAATATCTCGCCTTCCGGGTACTTTCTGACTTTCATCTTAAGTTCATCCAGATGCTCGATAAAGATATCCTCCCATAGCTTTGATGCGGTTTCAGGCAAGTCATATTCATCTTCGAGTATGCTTACGAATTTTTTGCTGAATTCTTTGCTCCAGAATACGTGCCCCAGCATATACCAGGAGTTCTCGCCTCCCACGGTCACATCGGTGATGTATCCTTCATCATCAGTTTCCAGGCACCACTCGTTCGTATGGCCTTCGGAATAGACAGCTGAATAGTATGATTCATCTACTTCTGCCTCAAAAGGATTCCGTGCAAAATAGTTATCTGATGAACAGATATAGCTGTTCGCCAGAATGTCTTTTACGGCCCAAATTGAACTGTTGTTATTACGAATGAGATAATCCGGGTTATGAATGAGCTTTACTCCGAATTTATCCTTAAGGTATTCGAACTGTTCGGCTTTGTATCCGGTTACGATATATACTTCCTGCACGCCGGCTTCTCTCAGCTGCCTTATCTGGCGCTCAATAAGAACTTCTCCTCTGACCTCTGCCATGGCTTTGTGTCTCTCATAGGAAAGAGGAGCGAATCTGCTGGATACTCCGGCAGCGAGTATTATTGCATTATCTACTTTCATTATCGCTCAGTTCCCTCCTGTACGCCTTGGCATCCTTGAAGAAGCTCCAGATCATTATGATCATGATTATTCCTATGGGGAATGCGGATATTATACTTACTGACTGGATGTTGCTCATGGAGCTTTCAGAGAACACCAGACCGATGGGCAGTGCTATCAGCAGCAGACACCAGAGAAGCTCTATCGCTTTGTGAGGCATCTCGTCTTCACCCAGGTTCTTATAGCTGTAGCATGCCGCGGTATATGCGATGGAGTCGAATGAAGTAGCATAGAACGCTATCATGCAGAGAACTACCACCACAAGTATGAAGTTGCTGGCAGGCATGGTGTCTATGATGCTGAGGATCAGATCGTAAAGATCTCCGCTCTCTTCATATATCTTAATGAAGTCTGCCTGACCTGTTGCCTGCATTCCCAGAGAGTAGTTACCCAGGACTATGAAGCTTACGATAGTGGATCCAACTCCGAAAATGTATCCGCCAAGCACTGTCTGTCTGATGGTCCTTCCTCTGGAAATATTACCGATGAAGAAAGGAGCAGCTATGCACCATACCATCCAGTAAGCCCAGTAGTATATGGTCCAGTCCTGAGGGAAGTTATTGGTCCT
>SVDE01000072.1 GCA_015057955.1 Lachnospiraceae bacterium
GAAATATCACTGCGTACGGAATTGCCAATATCCTGTAAATTAATATACCGTTTAGGAGCATTTTATATGAATAAACCCAAATTGATACTGATGGCCGGCGGCGGTGCCGCCGGTAAGACAACATATGCTGAGAAATATGCGGCTGAACATCCGGGGTCAGTTATTATCAGTGCTGACATAATAAGGAAAGAGGCATACGGCAGAGAAGAAGATCACTGGGATGAAAATACGATCTACGATGAGATAGCCGCAGCAGGGCTGAGCCTTGAAGGATTGTCAGATGAGGAGATATATCAGACTAAATTGAATATCGGAAACAGACTGACATTCCGGCTTATGGATGAAAAAGTTGAGAAAACCCTCAGAGAAGGCCATGATGTGATCCACGACAGCGTAAACCGCAAAAAAGACCAGAGAGCCAGGATACTTGAAAAATTCAAGGGTCTGTATGGCGATGCAGAACTGGTCTATCTTGACTGCCCTTTGGATGTCATGCTGGAAAGAAACGCAAAAAGAGAGCGTCATGTAAGAGAGATCGGGATAAAAAACATGTATGAATCAATGGAGCCCCCGACGATCGACGAGGGTTTCACAAAGATCACTATCATAAAAGTAAAGGGAGATGAGGAAAAATAATACAGCAGGGGTCGTGATCAATATGAAAACGCCGACATAGACTTCAAAATCGAGTTTTCAAGGATAGACCGAAAAAAGTTGCCATTATCAGGCACATAAAAAACACCCGCGGAAATCCCGCGGGTGTTTAGATGATCAAATATTGATAAGATCTTATTGTATAGAGTCAGGAACTACAATCTCTCCCAGTCCGTCAAATCTGCCTTTAGCTGCAAGCTTAAAGCATTCAGGGAGCCAGCCGGATCCCATGTCATGCCCTAAAGCAGTTTCTTCTCTGAACGCATCTAAATGGCTGCGTATACAATCGCAGCAGCGTCCGTGAAGGGGACATTTCTTGGGACAGGGGCAAGTTTTTGCTCTTGGAGATGTACATGCTCCTTTATGAAGAGCAGCAAGCCTTTTGGGATCAGTCATGTTGTCCTTAGGAGGTTTAGGTTGGTTAATGTTACAGAGATTACATGTATCTAAACCGTTATCAGTAAAATCAGGCATATATTTCTCCTTTGAAAAAATTAATTGACGAATATAATATTTACACAAAAGAAAAAATATTTCAATATAAATATATGTATAAAAATAATTTTTGACGCATGAAAATGCGCAAAACACGCGGAAAAACGTCCTTAAGTGGAAAAAATTTCCAGAAAATAAATTATGATGAAAAACATTTCTTGACACTATATATGTTTTTTCGTATACTTTATTAAAACATATATATTTTTGTTTTTGTGGATCAAAACACAATCTTAAAATAGTTATGATCAACCGGAAAGAGGTGAAGATGATGGAATTGAAAGATAATTATGATGATCCGATGGCTGCCCATTATAAGGAAAAATTTGAATTCCCCTTTTTTGTAATGGTTAAAGCATACGCAGAAGAGCACGATGTCAGTTATTCCGATGCTGCACGTGCGTGCATAACGGAGTATACAAAGACCATCCGCTATGACGATATTGAGTATGCCGATGCAATGATACATGCCAGAGAAGCAGAAGGTATCGCTGAGGTACAGGATTCCAGCAGGGAGATCATTGCCGGCGCTGTCAAAGGGCAGTCTAAATAAGGAGGCTAAAGGTAAATGGCATTTGAAGAATATACTAACAAGATAATAGATACAGACCTTCTGGTTGTAGGCGGCGGAACTGCAGGATGCCCGATGGCGGCAAAGGCGGCAGAGGCAGGTCTTAAAGTTACTATTGTTGAGAAGAGCGAGACACAGCGCAGCGGCAATATAGGTCACGGAATTGATTCATATGGCATCATTCCTCATGGCATAACCGTACAGGAACTGCTTCCCATGTATTATGACCGTATGACAAGTCGTAATCAGGGCAACGGCCGCACCCAGGACTGGAATATCGACTACGTTCTGTTCAACAGAGAATGGTGGGCAATAGAAGAACTGGAACGTATGGGAATACCCATGAAGTGGGATAACGGTGAATATTACTGGGTGCCTCATATGATCCATGGAGATGGCGGAGATCTTAAATTAGGACTCAGAGTTCACTGGCATGATGTAAAGCCTAAAATGAATAAAATGTGTCTTGAACGCGGAGTACAGATCCTCAATCGTGTAATGGTCGTCGATATACTGACCCATAACGGCAGGGCTTGCGGCGCAACCGCGATAAATACCAGAACAGGCGAGTTTATGATCATAAAGGCAAAAGCCGTTGCTCTTGCCACAGGTATGTTTGATCGTCTGTTCGATCCGGAGACACCTCTGATATATAAATATAAGATGCGTTATCACTATAATCCGGCATCATGCTCCGGTGATGGTTATGCTGTGGCATTCCGCTCAGGCGCAGGACTTGCGCACATGGATGACGCAAGCTGGGCACTCCGTATCAGAGATGATATCACAAACTCATACGGAAACTTTGTAAACAACGACGGAATCCTTGCAAAGCAGTACTATTGGAATGGTGAACCGGCAATACCGTATCATGCAAATACATATGTTGGAAACAGGGAAGCAGAAGATCTGGGACTTCTTCCTATCTATCAGTCACTCGAACATATGCCGGACGATTTCCAGAAACGTCTTGAGATGAATTTCCTTGATGAGCGTTTCGTTTCACTGAAGCTTGCAGCTGACAGAGGGTTCAATCCCAGAACACACAGATATGAGCTTATGTATTATAAGCCCCTTCAGATGATGATGATCCATGGCGTATTTGTGGATGAGACCATGATGTCACCTTACCTCAAAGGTCTTTATGCAGCAGGCGACTGCGCTGCCGGTGTAGGCGGTGCATGGGGAGCATGTACATCCGGCCTTCTGATCGGTGATACTGTAGCTGATTATATCAGCCAGGCCGGGGAAGCTGTGATAGACGAGGAACAGGTAGCTAAAGCATATGAAAAGTGCATGGCTCCCACAAAGGTTAAAGATGGAACAATGCCGATGGAACTTGAAGTATCCATCCGTCATATCTGCGAACGTTACGTTGGCGCCATCAAGTCAGAAGGAAAGCTTCGTGAGGGAATAAGACGATTTGAAGACATCAAGGAAACATTCCTGCCGCAGCTTATGGCTCCGAACCCGCATTATCAGATGAGGGCACTTGAGGTCATGAATATCATGGATCTTACAGAACTTCATCTCTACGGATGCTTCAACCGCAAAGAGACCAGAGGTCAGTATGTGCGTATTGACTATCCTGAGGTTGATCATACGCGCGACAACTATATTACGATCAACCGTATGGTTGACGGCAAATCAATAGTAGAAAGGGCTTTCGCTCCAGGACTTAAGCCGGAATATGAGGAGGCATTGAAAAAGGCATGATCATCAAGATAGATACAGAAAAATGCATTGGATGCAAAAAATGCTATACCGTATGTCCCATGGATTGCTTTACCTGGGATGAAAAGGAAAAAAAGCCTGTTTATACATATGAAGAGGAGTGCTGGACTTGTGGGATTTGTTGGATGGACTGTCCTAAGAGGGCAATCGATATCAGGTATCCAGCAGCGCTATATTAGTAGTAAGCCTTTCAATTCATATTTTTTTCTCCTGAAGATACTAGCCGGACTGACCTGCCGGCTAGTATCGTAAAATAAGAGGTCATCTTTCAACAAGGAGTTTTAAAAATGATAGCATTTATCAATGCAACAATTATAGACGGTACCGGAGCAGCACCTAAAAAGGGCATGAAAGTTCTGGTAGATGATAAAAAGATAACCGCAGTTGGAAGATTTATTATCATCCCGGATGAAGCAGGGGTTATAGATCTTAAAGGAGCATACCTCCTTCCGGGCTTGATCGATGCGCATTCCCATCTGGGTGATCATCCTTTTAAGGATAAACCCGGGATCGATACTGCGCAGAAATCCAATTATTATGAGCAGATGCGGAAGATGACTCTTGACGCGGGTGTTACGACAATAAGAAGCTGCGGAGACCATATGCCGGATACGGCCATGACCAGAGACATGATAAACAACGGTGAACTGGAAGGGCCCAGACTTATATGCTCAGGAAAGTCATTTCTAAGGAAAGACGGGCATCCGGCAGTAACCGTGTGGGCATGTGATCAGACCACGGTAGATGGCTGCGGAGCTTATCCGGATACTGCAAATGAAGCAAGGCGGATGGTACGTGAGGCAAAGGATGCCGGCATGGATTTCATTAAGATCGTAGTCAGCGATATTCATGTATCATATTGGCCCGAGTACAAAGAACGGCTGTCGGATGACATTCTGGAAGCCATTGTGGACGAATCGCATAAGCTGGGGCTTAGAGCCGTGAGCCATGTGGACAACCTTAGACAGGCAGAGTTGATGGTCAGTTTCGGGATTGATGAGATACACCATCTCACTAATATGGGTTCAAAGATGTATGAGCTCCCGGAATTTGACGGACTCTTTAAGGAAATGTGCGAAAAAGGCATACCACTGGTTCCCACGATCTCAGCTCCGAGAGCTTTTGAAGGAGCAAGGATAGAAAGAGGCTGTACAGACAGCCCGCTTGATTATCAGCTGCAGGTGCTGAAAAGGGCATATGAGTTTGGCGTAACCTTTGGAGCCGGATGTGATTCCGGATGTCCCGGCGTGCCATGGGGACAATGCATATGGCAGGAGATGGCGGAATATGTATATAACCTGGGGATGACCCCACTTGAGGCAATCCGCTGTGCTACTTCTAACAATGCAAGGCTCATGGAGATGGAAAACCAGATAGGAGTTGTACATACCGGCGCATTTGCCGATCTGATCGTAACTGAAAAAGATCCGTCAGAAAAAATAGAAAACTTTGCATCGATCCTGATGGTCATCCGTGAGGGAAAGATCGTCAGGGACTACAGATAATAAACGAGGTGTTTAGATGTCAGAGAATAACTTGTTAATGGGTATAGATATAGGAACAACTACTTCAAAAGGTGTTATAGCAACACCCGACGGGAAGATCGTTGCTTCATGCGGATTTGAGCATGATATCTCCAGACCGGCTGCAGACATGGCAGAACATGATGCGGATAAAGTATGGTGGGGAGATTTTGTTCGGGTGTGCAGAAATCTTCTCGAAATTTCCGGAGTCGATCCTGAATCAATCTCGGCAGTAAGCTGTTCCACAATGTATCCTACGCTTGTACCTGTTGATACGAACGGCAATGCATTGCGGCAGGGCATCCTGTACGGTATAGACAGAAGGGCTTTGACACAGATCGAAAAGCTGAAAGGGATCCTGTCAGATGACTATTGCCTGAAGGTTTCCGGAAACGGTCTTTCGACTCAGTCGATCGCTCCTAAGATCATGTGGATAAAAGAAAATGAACCGGAAGTCTTTGAAAAGACCTATAAATTCATGAATGCGAGCGGATATATCACGCACAAATTGACCGGTGAATTTATTATGGATCACGGAAGTGCTTCGCTTGGTGGTGTGCCATACCGCCTTGCTGAAAATACATGGGATACTGTTACGATAAAAGCTTTGGGGATCAATAGCGACCAGCTTCCTGAACTGGTATGGGCTGACCAGATTGTCGGACATGTAAGTGCTGAAGCAGCAGCAGAGACTCATCTTTCCGTAAATACTCTTGTTGCGGCAGGGACCGGTGATCATGTGACTGAAAGTCTGAGTCAGGGTTATGTGAGGAGCGGAGCTGCAAGTATCAGTTATGGAACCGCCATGGGCACGGATGTGTGCACGGACAGGCTTCTTACGGTTCCCGGTATATCTTCTTCACTGACATGCTTTAAGGGACTTTATACTGTCGGAGGCGGCATGCTTAACGGCAGTTCGCTGACCAGATGGTTCAGGGATAACCTTTCATGCTTTGATGAGAAGATGATGGCAGAAGAAGGATTTGATCCTTATGCTGTATTGAATGAGCAGGCAAGAAATATTCCTGCGGGATGTGACGGGCTTCTTGCGCTGCCGTATTTTTCCGGAGAGAAGATACCGTTTTTCGATATGGACGCAAAAGGGGTGCTGTTCGGCCTTACACTTCGCCATACCAGAGTTCACATATACAGAGCGCTGATGGAAGGAATTGCTTTTGGTCTGCGTCACATAATTGAGTGCATACAGAACGCAGGTTTTGTGGTAGAAGAAGTCATTTCAACCGGAGGAGGAGCTTCAGGTGATGTATTTACCCAGATAGTAAGTGACGTTACAGGACTTAAGCAGCAGGTGCTCAAAGCATCCCATGGTTCACCTATGGGAGCTGCATTCCTGGCCGGTCTTGCTTCAGGGGTGATAAAAGACAGGTCTGAGATACTTAACTGGAATGAAGTCGCCAGATATGTCACCCCGGATCCTTCGAAAAAACAGTTGTATGATGAGCGATACATTGTATTCAGAGATCTGTATGCAAATACTAAAAATTTGATGAAACTATTATAAATGTGAGGTATAGAAAATGGATATAAACAGATTAAAAAGCCTTTTTGAACTGATCTGTGAGAGCAGATATTTTCAGGAGACATTATCCGCTGCTGATTTTGGCGGCTATATGGATACCGGTGAGGAAGCTATAACAGCAGGTGTCTTATTTGCTCTGAAGGATGATGATTATATTAATAACTATTTTAGAGGTGACGGCATGGCACTGCGTTACCGCGGAGCCATCAGCCTTGAAGATGAGATGGCATGGTGGTTCGGTAAACAGTCACCTAACAGACCTGTGACCTCGCTGGTACCGACAAACTATACTTCCTTTGAAAAAAAGATAATAGGAGCAACCAGTTCCTGCCTTGGCGGCGATGCCGACCTGTATATGGGCATTGCAATGGCACAGAAAATGAAAAAGACCGGAAATGTTGTTGCTTTTGTAACAGGAGACGGAACGCTGGGAAAGGGTAATTATCATGAGACTTTTACCATGGCGTCGCTGTTTAAGCTTCCAATTATTTTCGTGATAAGATCCAACGGATGGGCTATGTCCACTCCGGTTGAGGGCTCGGTTGCGTTCAGACATGTTTCGGACCTTGCTCATGCATATCAGATCATGGATGATGTTGTTGATGGAAATGATGCCCTTGCGGTCATGGAGGCTGTAGAGAAAGCCTGTGAGTATGCAAGAAGCGGAAAAGGCCCTGTTATCATTGAAGCTAAAACATACAGAATGTCACCACATTCCTCGCATGATGAGGATGATTATCGTCCGGCATGCATCCGCACTCATTGGAGAGCTAAAGATCCTGTAACTGTTATGGGCAGGATACTTGCCGAGTTTGGAGTATCACAGGAAGAGATCACATCCATTGAAGAAGCGACAAAGACAAGAGTTGCCAAAGCATTTGACGCTTGCAGCAACTACCCTGCATTTGATGTAAACCTGGTTTTGGAGAAAGAAATCGCAACTGTCAATCATATGTGGGGAAAGGAGTGAAACAGATGAAAACTTTAACTTATGCTGAAGCTATAAATGAAGCAATGAAAGAAGAAATGCGCGCTGATGAAAACGTATTCTTCATCGGAGAAGACATCGGCGTATATCATCAGGGAAAAGGTCCGAGCGGAGCGTCGATCGGAATGCTTGAGGAGTTTGGTCCTGAAAGAGTCATAGAAACACCGATCGAAGAATCTGCAATAGTAGGAGGCTCAGCGGGAGCTGCCCTGTGCGGCATGAGACCGGTTATCGAGATCATGCATTCGGAGTTTCTCTGCCATTGTTTCGAGCATGTATTCTATGGAGGGACCAAGGGTGCTGTCATGACTGATGGCCATGCGTTCCCGATGGTCATAAGAGCTCCTTATGGCGGAAAGACCAACGGCCAGCTTGTTCAGGACGAAAATAATGAAGGCTGGTTTAATGCGGCACCCGGACTTAAGATCGTTGCTCCTTCAACTCCTGAAGATGCAAAGGGAATGATGAAGGCTGCAATAAGGGACGATTATCCTGTGCTCTTCATGGAGCACAAAGGTCTTTATAAAGAAAAAGGTGAAGTGCCGGAGGGTGACTATGTCATTCCGCTCAATAAGGCGGATGTCAAGCTTGAAGGTGAAGATGTTACCGTGTTAACATATGGCAGAATGGTTCATGTCGCACTTGAGGCTGCAGAGAATCTTAAGAAAGATAACATCAGTGTTGAAGTAGTAGACCTCAGATCGCTTAGTCCTTTGGATGAGGATACTATTCTGGATTCTGTCAGAAAGACAAAAAGAGCAGTTATTTTGCATGAGGCCAGAAGGAGCGGCGGTATCGGCGGTGAAGTAGCGGCAGTTATTGCGGAAAATGCATTTGCGGATCTTAAAGCGCCTGTGCTCAGGGTCACCTGCCCTAATGTGCCGGCAAACTTCCCTCCGACAGCAGATGATGTGATCACAGCCGTCCGCAAGGTGCTTGGATAAACAGGAGCATAATCATATGGAAATCAATGATCTTCGCAGCAGCATAGAGTTTCTGAAGACAATCCCGGGGCAGTTCGCGGAAAGTGATACCGAAGTAGACCCGATAGTGGAACTGCACAGCATTTACAGATATATAGGCGCAGGAGGTACGGTCGCCCCTCCTACCGGGGAAGGCCCGGCTGTCATCTTTAACAATGTTAAGGGCTACGAAGGCATAAAAAGCGTTATCGGTATATTTGCCAGTCGTGCAAGAGTGGCTGCGCTCATGGGTACCACAAAACAGCAGCTTGCATTCAAATTGAGGGAAGCAGTTGTGAACCCCGTAGCTCCGGTGATCACCGGCGAAGCAGCGGCCTGTCAGGAGGTAGTGTATAAGGCGGATGAACCCGGATTCGATATCAGGAAAATCCTGCCGGTCACACAGTCAACTGATGATGATGCAGCTCCTTGTATAACATGCGGGCTGTGCATGGCGAGTGATCCGGAAACCGGTAAAGGGGATGTGACTGTCCATCGGATGTTTCTTATTGACAGTCCTGATGAGATCACATTCAATTACGGATCGACCCGTCATATCGGCATGATGTTTGAAAAGGCGGAGAAGATGGGCAAGCCCCTTCCTATCTCGGTAAATATCGGGCTTGATCCTGCCATATACCTTGGCGCAAGCCTTGAGCCTCCGACAACTCCTTTTGGCTATAATGAACTGGGTGTTGCAGGAGCTCTGAGAGGAAAGCCGGTTGAACTTACAGATTGTCTTACCGTAAATGAAAAAGCAATTGCTAACGCCGAGTTTGTGATCGAGGGTGAGCTGATACCCGGCAAACGTGTCCGGGAGGATCAGGCAAGAAAAAACGGCAGAGCGCTGCCGGAGTTTCCCGGATTCCTCGGTAATGCCCATGATGAACCGGTGATAAAGATCAAGGCCATAACGCACAGAAGGAATCCAATTTATCAGAGCCTGATAGGATCAAGCGAAGAACATGTCAATCTTGCAGGTCCGTGCATGGAAGCAAGCATCCTTAACATGGAAGAAATGGCAGTTCCGGGATTTGTGAAGAACGTATATGCGCATCCTGCAGGAGGCGGGAAGTTTGTTGCCATTCTTCAGGTGCATAAACGTAAGGAAACTGATGAAGGCAGACAGCGTCAGGCTGCGCTGATAGCAATGGCTGCATTCTCAGAACTCAAGCATATTTTTATTGTTGATGATGATGTGGATCTGTTCAGCACGAACGACGTCATGTGGGCGCTCACAACACGTTTCCAGGGAGATCAGGATGCAATCTTTCTGCCAGGAACCAGATACCATAAAAACGATCCATCTGCTACAAGAACCTACAGCTCATCCGTTCGCGCAGACGGCGCAGCCTGCAAGATGATATTTGACTGTACTGTGCCATATGGAATGGAAGATCGTTTCGGACGGGCAAGATTCCGCGAACTCGATCCGGGGAAATGGTTTCCGGATCTGGAAAACAGAAGCATATAAGGTAAAAGAAAAGCCGGGACATGATTCCCGGCTTTTGTAGTATATGGATAATAATTAACTATTGCATTTCATAAAAAGCCATATTTGAGCCGCCAACCGGTCCCTGGCATATATCTGATGGTTCAAGTGTTCCGTCAGCGCCGACCCGGTAAACATTTAATTCACCTGAGCAATGTGCTGAAACGATACATGCTTTCCCGTCCGGAGTCAGTGCAAGGCCTCTTGGCCAATCTCCTTTGACCGGTACAGTCTGAATGACTTTGGCGGATCCGTCTTCTTCTGTTTTTAATACACAAATGCAATCCGGACCTTTAAGGCAGGTATACAGGAATCTTCCGTCTTTGCTGATGGCAAATCCCTGCTGTTCATAACGTGCCCGTTCCGGAATGATGGTACCTTCAGGAAGAACGTTTACGGATGAGACTTCTGTCAAGTGTCCTTCTACATTGTAGGAATAGGTATTGATCATCATTCTGCCGCCTTTTTCCTTCTCCTGGTTTACGTATATGAATGGCAGAGAAGGGTGGAAAAGACAATACCTGGGGGAAGCCATTCCCTCAGCGGTAATAACAGAATCTGTAATAGAAAGAGTTTGAGTATTACTGTCAAATCTGTACAGATACAGTTTCCCGTTTCCTTTATTTGTAACAGCAATGAATTTACCGCAGGGCGAGAAATTACAGCAGTGGATATTGGTTCCTATCCCTTTTCCGTCCGGATCAGCGACATGTTCTATAATATCAGTGATCCTGTCGGGAATGCCGTCTTCGTTAAGATGATAGACCTGCAGGAGAGATTTCTTTTGACAGAGATGAGGAATAAAACTGCCGTCTTCAGTTTTTATGAAATCCGCCGTGAATCCGCTGGTTCCATAGTTTGCAGCGATCAGGCAGTCTTTATGACCGCTGTCACCTTGGCCGAGAATTATATAACAGGGATTTGGACAATATGTTTCAGTCTGGAATAACTTGTTCAGTGAACCGTTTTCAGGATTGATGGTGAAACCATAGATGATCCCGGTATCAGCCTTGAACCCGAAAATCTTCTCGGTTTCATTGCATAAGTAAAGAATGTTTTTTTCCTTATTGATGACTATGTCTCCGCTGGATATACGGTCATCTTCCTGACGTATAAAATCAGCCTTCCCGGTTTCGCTGTCGAGTGAAAATAATGCGATTCCCGGCGCGCCTTTATGTTCGTTCCATAACCCAAGGTATAAAAAGTATTTCATAAAAAACACCCTCCAGTGAGATTTTTTATTTCATAATAATGAAAATATGTTTCAAAGTCAACTGGAGGGTGAAAAGTATTTGCGAAAAATCAGTAGTATTTATCTGAGAAAATCGAAGCAGTATCGGATTTGTTTTTCTGGGAGAGTTTGACATCATGCATGAAATATGCCGTATAAAGGACATCCAGCAGATAAATCTGCGTAAGCTCCATGGATAAAGAAAAACCATGGACGTCTCTTTCATTGGAACAGCATATGAGGGATATATCGGCATAATGGGTAAGGGGAGACTTGAGATATCTTGTGATACAGATGATCTTAGCGCCCCTGCTTTTGGCAGTCCGTGCAATTTCCACTATCTCTTTAGTGGAACCGGAATATGACACGATGATGGCAACATCATCTTCAGACATGAGTGATGCAGCAGCGTACTGCATGTGGGTCTCGATGTTAATACTTGCTTTGGGAGTGATCCTCATGAATTTATTGCATCCTTCCAGAGCAGCTGTAAGTGAAGAGCCGATACCGAAAAACATTATACGATTAGCTTCGGAGAGTATATCAACAGCCATTTTTACAGTGTCTTCGCCCAAAAGCTTGTTGGTTTCGTTTAAAGCTGTGATGTCTTTGGCTAGTATGCTTTTTGCTACTGTGCTTATTGAATCGGTGCTGGTTATCCCGCTGTATACATAGGATAAATGGTCATTGTCAGACCCCTGTGGGAGATGCTGAACTAAATCAATCTTAAAATCATGATAACTTTTATAGCCAAGTATCTTACAAAACCGTGAAATGGTCGCCTCGCCTACTTCACACGCTGAAGCCACTTCAGAGATAGACTGATGAAGCACAAAATCTGGATGATTAAGTATAAAATCCGCAAGCTTTTTGTGGGCAGCGGAAAATGTGTTGTATTTCAGTTTGATCTGCATGTACATGTCAGAATTCAGGTTTTCCTGGCTCATTGCGACTCCTTTTTATATCTGATGAAAATCATTTCCGAAAAACGACCAAAATTAACTGATAAATATTCTAATTGAAAAGTATTTTCAAAGTCAATTGTTTTCAAAAAAATACCGTTCACATTTTTGCCATAATTTGTACCTGCTTGTACACAATTGCAAACCTTATTTGCCATACTTGTTTGATAAAGTGAAAGTGGTAAAAACCAATGACAAAAGGATGCCGCTGTATTTGTGCAATATTAACAAAAAAATGAAAATAATTTTCACAACTATCATATTGAAAAAATATTTTTTAGAAATATAATTGAAATAAATTTCATCATGTGATTTGAAATGAAAATAATTTCTGCATGAAAGGAGAAAGATGATGAAAAAAATTGTTGCATTGATTTTGGCAGCTGTCATGTTGTTAACTCTTGCTGCCTGTGGCGGTTCAGGCGGAGGAAACGCAACAACAACTGCAGCTAATGGCGGCGAAACAACAGCTGCCCAGGGTGGTGGAGAAGCTCAGGAGCCTGCAAGTGGTGAAAAA